>JAAZZJ010000100.1 GCA_014237695.1 Oscillospiraceae bacterium
CACGTCGTTCCACATGAGGATGTCCCCGTTCAACTCCCAGTCGTCGTAGTCCGGGGCCCGGCCGTCGTGCTTCTTCCCGCTGCTGAGGGTCTTGCCGATCTGCATGAGGAATACGGTCCTGTGGCCCTCCCGCATGTAGGCGGTCTCCCGCTCGCCGGGGGTCAGATGGGGATACATGTCCTCCAGCTCCTGCGTGGTGATAAAACTCACCTCACGGTCCAGACGGATCTTCACCTGGGGGAAGGCCCGGCGCAGGGCGTCGCAGGTGTCGCACACCGCCCCCACGATGGAGCGGACGGTGTACTGAAGGAAATCCACGTTCCGGTCGGCGCGGGTGATGACCTTCTCCCAGTCCCACTGGTCCACATAGACGGAATGGATGTTGTCCAGACTCTCGTCCCGGCGGATGGCGTTCATGTCGGTATACAGGCCGTTGCCGGGGTAGAAGCCGTACCGCTTGAGGGCCAGACGCTTCCACTTGGCAAGGGAGTGGACCACTTCCCCGGCGGCTCCGCCGATGGCGGGAATATCGAAGCCCACGGGGCGCTCCACGCCGTTGAGGTTGTCGTTGAGGCCGGAATCCCGGTCCACGAACAGGGGCGCGGAAACCCGGCGGAGGTTCAGGGCGAATTTCAGGTTCTCTTGAAAACTGCTCTTTACGAACTCGATGGCCCGCTGCATGTCGTAGCCGCAGAGCGGGGGGCGGTAGCCCTGGGGGATCAGACAGGTATTCATAATCATTGCCTCCTATATCTGGAAAAATTCCTCGTGAGACCTATCATACACCATTTTGCCGGAAAATGCACGATAAATTTGAGACGGAAAGCCCCGGGCGGCGATTATTTTCGGGAAGCACTGTACAATGGGGCAAAAGTGTTGTAAAATACATATTAAATAGGTGCATGCGCCCCGGCGGTTGGGGCGGGAAAGGAGCCGTTCGTGCGAATCAATCCTCAGCTGATGGAAAAGATCAAGGAATCCCTGTCCTCCGTGCTGCCCATCACCGCCATCGTCCTGGCGCTGAGCATTACCATCGTGCCCCTGACGCCGGGGGTGCTGGTGCTGTTCCTTTTCGGCTCCTTCCTGCTGATTGTGGGGGTGGGGATGTTCACCCTGGGGGTGGATATGTCTATGACGCCTATGGGCAATGCCATCGGCGTGACCATGAGCCGGGCCAAAAGAAGGCTCCTGCCCCTGGCGGCGGCTTTCCTGCTGGGGATGCTCATCACCGTGGCGGAGCCGGACCTCACGGTGCTGGCCGGACAGGTGCCCGCTATCCCTAATCTGGTACTGATCCTCACGGTTGCCGCCGGGGTGGGACTGTTCCTGGTGGCCGCCCTGCTGCGCGTGACGCTGAAGGTCCCGCTGTCCTATCTGCTGGTGGGCCTTTACCTGGGGGCTTTCGTGCTGGCCATCCTGTTTACGCCCAACGACTTTATTCCCGTGTCCTTTGACTCCGGCGGCGTGACCACGGGGCCCATCACGGTGCCCTTTATCATGGCCCTGGGCGTGGGCCTCGCTTCGGTGCGCAACGACAGGAACGCCACCAACGACAGCTTTGGCCTGGTGGCCCTGTGCAGCATTGGACCTATTCTCTCGGTGCTGATCCTGGGCATCTGCTACGCCCCCGACAGCGCCAGCTACACGCCCCCCGTCCTGGCGGAGGTGGCCACTACCCGGGACGCCGCCCGGGAGTTTGCCGCCGCCTTTCCCCACTACGCCGGGGAGGTGGCGGGGGCCATCCTGCCCATCTGCGGGGTGTTCCTGCTGTTTCAAATGTTCACCCGGCGGTTCAAGAGGACCCAGCTGCTGAAAATCGCCAGCGGACTGGTGTATACATACGTTGGGCTGGTGATGTTCCTCACCGGCGTCAACGTAGGCTTTATGGGGGCGGGGGAACTCATCGGGGCCACTATCGCGGGCGGAGAGCTGCCCTTCCTGCTGATCCCCGTGGGCATGGTCATGGGCTACTTCATCGTGGCCGCCGAGCCTGCGGTTCATGTGCTGGTCAAACAGGTGGAGGAGGTCTCCATGGGCTCCATCTCCCAGTCCGCCATGCGGCAGGGGATGAGCATCGGCGTAGCCATCTCCATCGGCATCGCCATGCTGCGGGTGCTGACGGGGCTCTCGATTCTGTGGTTTCTCATTCCCGGGTACGCCATCTCCCTGGCGCTGACCTTCTTTGTGCCCCAGCTGTTCACCGGCGTGGCCTTCGACGCCGGCGGCGTGGCGTCGGGACCGATGACCGCCACCTTCCTGCTGCCCTTCGCCATGGGGGCCTGTCAGGCCTGGGGCGGAAATCTGATGACCGACGCCTTCGGCCTGGTGGCCCTGGTTGCCATGACGCCTCTGGTTGCCATTCAGCTGCTGGGCCTGGCGGGCCGGGTGAGGAAGCGGCTGGCGGACGACGCCCTGCGGGCGGAGCTGGCCCGTGTGGAGGACCGGGTCCTCTATTACGACTGACCGAAGGGAGACCCGAGATGGTTTTGCCGGAGAAGATACGGTACGATATTCTCTTGGATGAGTTGCTTTAAGTGGGGGAAGAATGCCTATGAAGAAACCGGAACAGTTGTCGTTCATCATGTCCATTGTTGAACGGGGCAGCGGCGGCAAGCTGGTGAAGCTCTACCAGAAAAACCAGGTCTTCACCCACATCCGTTTTGAGGGCCTGGGCACCGCCACGTCGGAGATCCTGGATATCCTGGGCCTGGGCGGGTCGGAGAAGGACATTATCCTGAGCATGACCACCCGGTCCGCCGCCGCCGCGCTGCTGGAACGGCTGGACGACGAGCTGCGGGGGGCGGCCCCCAGCCGGGGCATCGCCTTTTCCATACCGATGACCGCGGTGAGCGGCCTTCTGGCCGCCTTTATCGACCTGAGAACCAAGCCGGAAAACGAAGGGAGCGGAACTATGGACAACCAGCAGAAGACCAGCATGATCCTGGTCACCGTCAACCAGGGCTGCACCGGCGCGGTGATGGACACCGCCCGGAAGGCGGGGGCCCGGGGCGGCACGATTATCCGGGGACGCTGGGCGGGAGACGAGAGTTTTGCCCAGTCCTGCGGCATCACCACCCTCCGGGAGGAGAAGGAGCTGATCTTCATCGTGGTCCCCACGGAGCTGCGCGGCAGGATCATGGATGCCGTCAACCGGGAGCATGGCCTGCGCACCGAGTCCGGGGCCATGGTCAGCGCCGTGGGCGTGGAGCAGCTGGTCCACCTGAGCTGATGGTTGTCATTTTCCCTGAGAATCCCCCCTACAGCCGCAAACTGCGGGCGATGCTGGAACCCCTTCTGCCCGCCGGGTGCGTCTGGCGGACAATTGAGGAGCCGGACGGTCTGGCCGCTCTGGCGGGGGAGAAGCTGCTGTTTGCCGTGGCCCTGGACGGGGCGGGGTGCAGCGGGGCCTATTACCGGATGCTCTCTGCCCTCCGGCGGGGGGGCGGACGGCTCACCGGCTGCACCGCCGGGATCGTGGTGGCCGGGGAGGGGGAGTTGTATACCAAGGGCGTGGCCCGGGATCTGGTGCTGGCGGCCAATCTGGCGGGATGCGCCTTTCTGGGGCGGCCCCTGGTGGAGGCCACCGGGTCCCTGCGGAACTTCCGGGTCCAGGCGGAGATCCACGATACCGATGAGGCTTCCGCTTTCCGTCTGGCGGTGGAGGAGCTGACGGGCCGTCTCGCGGGCTGGACCGGCCCGCCGCCGGTGGGGCGGCTGCTGGCCCTCCACGCCTCCTCCCGGACCACCAGCAACACCCTGGCCCTGTGGGAGATGGTCCGGCGGGAGCTGCCGGAGCATATTGAGGTCCAGGAGCTGTGCCTGCTCAACGGCACGGTGGCGGACTGCAACGGCTGCGCCTACACCGCCTGCCTCCACTTCGGCGGGCAGGGGAAGTGCTTCTATGGCGGCCCCATGGTGGAGGAGGTGTTCCCCGCCGTGCGCGCCTGCGACGCGCTGGTGATGCTGTGCGCCAACTATAACGACGCCCTGTCCGCCAACCTGACGGCCTTTGTGAACCGGTTGACGGCCCTCTTCCGGCAGAACCGGTTCTATGAGAAGCGGCTGTACGGCCTTATTGTCTCCGGCTACTCCGGGGGCGACCTGCTGGCCCGCCAGCTGATCTCCGGGCTGAACATGAACAAGAGCTTCTACCTGCCGCCGGAGTTCTGCCTGATGGAGACCGCCAATGAAAAGGGGAGCCTGGCGAAGCTCCCCGGCGCGGCGGAGAGAGGGGCTGTTTTCGCCCGCCGGATCGCGGAGAGATGATACCGTTTCATACCGTATGCCTTTTGCCCCTGCCGGTTTCTCCGGCGGGGGCTGTTTTCTTTTCCGGAAATCTGTTGACAAACGTCTACATGTGTGGTAGGATGACAGTAGACGTATGTCAACAACGTTGGAAAGGAGTGCTGTCCATGGAAAAGCAGAGCAACCTGTCCGCCGGCGAGTGGAAGCTGATGAAGCAGCTGTGGACCCGCAGCCCCATGACGGTCAGGGAGCTGACCGACGCCATGCGGGAGGAGACGAACTGGACAAGGAACACCATCATCACCATGCTCTCCCGTCTGGAGGCCAAGGGGGCCGTGGGCTGCCGGCAGGGAGAGCCGGCCCGGCGGTACTACCCCCTTCTGGAACAGAAGGACGCGGCCCGGACGGAGACAAAGAGCTTTCTGGACAGGGTCTACGGCGGCAGAGTGGGTCTGATGATGAGCGCCATGGTGGAGAGCCGGGGCCTGTCGGAGGAGGATATCGCCGAGCTGTCCGCCATTCTGGAGCAGGCAGGGGGGACGGAGCGATGAGAGACATCCTGCTGACATCCTCCGTGCTGATTTTAGCGCTGCTGGCGCTGCGGCGGGTCTTCCGTGAGAAGATATCCCGCCGGGTACAGTACGCCCTGTGGGCGCTGGTGCTGGCGCGGCTGATGGTTCCCGTCACCCTGCCCGCCCTGGATCTCAGCGTGCTGACCATGGCGGAGCCGGTGCGGGAGACGATCTCCGCCCGGCTGGAGGCCCCGGCCTTTGCCGCTCCGGCGGTCTCCATACCCGCCCCGTCTCCTCAGCCCTCCGGCTTTGCCGCCGGAGGGGCGGAGCCCGCCGGTCCCGGCCTGGAGACGGTCAAGCCCCACGTCGTCCCCCCGACCGCCCCTGCGGCAAAGAACGCGGAGACGGCCCCGGAGAAGCATTTGACCGTCATCGAGACCCTGCGCGCCGTCTGGCTGGCCGGGGCGGCGGCGATGGCCCTGGGACTGCTGGGGTCCAACCTCGCCTTCGCCTGGAAGCTGCGCCGCCGCCGGATGGGCATGGAGGTCCCCGGCTGTAAGTACCGGGTGTATATGATGGAGTCCTCCCTGTCGTCTCCGTGCCTGTTCGGCATCCTGCGGCCCGCCGTCTATCTGACCCCCGCCGCCCTGGAGAGCGAGGAGAGCCTGCGCCACGTGCTGGCCCACGAGGAGACCCACGCCCGGCACCTGGACCCCCTGTGGTCCCTGCTGCGGAGCGTGTGCCTGGCGGTGTACTGGTTCGACCCCCTGGTGTGGATCGCCGCGTCGGCCTCCCGGACGGACTGCGAGCTGGCCTGCGACGAGGGCGCCGTCCGGGCCCTGGGGGAGGAGGAGCGGCTGGCCTACGGCAGGACCCTGCTGAGCCTGATCCCCGTCCGGCGGATGCCGGGGAACCCTCTGCTGGCCGCTACCACCATGTCCTCGGACAAAAAGCGCCTCCGGGAGCGGATCGCCCGTATCGCCGCAAACCGGAAGACCAAGAAGCTGGCCCTGTGCTCCATGGTTCTGCTGACGGCGGCGGCCTGCGTGTTCACCTTCGCCGGGTGCGCGGAGAGCGCCGAAAAGAAGACCCCGGCGGATGGTCCGGACGCCGCGCCCCTCGTGGAGAAGCAGGACGGCCCCATCACGGCGGAGGAGCTGCGGTACTTCAACGAGTTCTTTTTCAATGGCGAGTACATGAATATCCACAACCAGTTCCTGTCCTCCACCTATGAGACCCCGGCGGATATCGACATTTTTGGGCTGGTCTACTGCGGCGTTCCCGCTGAATATGCCCGGGACTCCGGCAAGCCTCAGCCGGACGAGAGTACTATTCTGGAGATGGTCTACGGCGGCGAAGCCCCGGACTGCGCCCAATATGAAGTTAGCACTGCTACTCTGGACGCTTTCCTAATGGACACGATGGGCCTGACGCTGGCGGAGACCAACAAGGTGGGGATGGGGAATTTTATCTACCTGCCGGAGTACAATACCTACTACTGGGCCCACGGGGACACCAACTACCGGTCAAAGGTTACTATTTTCGCAGGCGTGCGGGAAGGAGAACTGCTCCATCTGTACTATGATGAGATCGCGTATGACAGTGTCTGTATGTGCGTCACCCTGCGGGAGCTGGAGACCGGTGGATACTTGTTTGTTTCCAACACGTTTGAGGAGAAGCCGCTTATCCCCACCGCATACCCGGCAGGGGAGCCCCTGGCAACGATTCCCTTGGCGGACCTGGCGGCCTCTGAGCCGCAGGCCATGGAGACGTTCCACCACAGCGGCGACTGCGCGGAGCGGTTCACCGCCGGAAAAAACTGGGATGTCTGGGGCCACCATGTTCAGGGCTACCGCTCCACGGACGGCAACATCTACGTCGCGGAGATCACAGAGGCCGTGGCAGGCAATGGCGGCATGACTGTCTGGGAGGCGGACTGCTTCCTGGAGATGCCCAACGAGGAGTTTACGATTGAACTCTATCAAGACCTCTTTGGCCGGGACGGCTTTACCTTGAAATACACCGGAGATGTTGACGGAGCGTATACGGCCTACTATACCTTCGACGAGGACGGGGCCCTGCGCCTGCTGTTTACCGTCCCCGGCTATGGCGTGGACTGCCGGATCATAGACTTGGACGGCGACGGCGCTGACGAGCTGCTGTGTACGGACAGTATGTACGAAGCGCGGCTGTACTTCCAGCGGGACGGCAAGATCGTGGAGGCGGATATCTCCTCGCTGCTGGGGGAGGCGCTGCCGGAGGATGTCTATCTGGAGTTCTCTGAGATCGACCCCTATGCCCGCTGCCTGCCCCTATGGTACTTTACCAGGGCGGCGGGAGACAGCGGTGCGGAGTTCGAGGCGGCGGCGTTCCGGAACATCTATTTCGACGGCGAGAACCTGCTGATCTACAAGCCGGATAAGACCGCCGTGGACCACGTTACCCCCGGTGTCACCGGCCCGGAGGACGTGATGACCGCTCTGCGACAGGTCGTTGGGAAGCATATGGACGAGCGGACGCAGGATGGCGGTCTCAAGGACGCCGGGATCGATGACTGGCGGATCGTCAGCCTGACGGGTCCGTGGCGTGAGACCTTCGATGGCTTCACGGTGGAAATCTACCGCTACAACTACGAACTCCACGCCGCCGCGCCGGAGAAGGTCATGTGGGCCGGAGGGCTGTACGTGGACGAGGACGGCTGGGTCAGTCCGGGCTATCCCGACTGCGACTACATCTATTTCCGCATGGACAGGGACGGGAGCCGGACCTATCTGTTCCATGGCATGTCCAACGACGTGAGCCCGGACGCCGAGTGGTTCCGCGAGGACTTGACCAACTACCTGTGGCGAGAGGGCCTGCTTGTCCCCGGTCCGGGGCAGATGGTCCAGCGCGTTTGGGAAGACATCCAGACGGACGAGTCCTTCCTGGTCTCCCTTGAGACGGTGGACGGCACAGGAGGCGGGGCCTATCCTTCCGCTCTGGGCTGGAACCGGCCCGGAGACTTGATGTCTGATTATACCTGGGAAGCCCTGACGGAGAACCAGATTCCCGATCTCAGCGGGACTGCTTCCCTGACCGTAGGTGCAGGGACAAATATTCTGATCTTCTACGAGCCCCAGTTGGTGTACTGCGCTGCCGATGGGGTTATATCTTGGTACCGCGTCGCCTATACCGGGCCGGAGGACCCCTTCGCCTGTGAGATGTTTGAGTGGTTCCGGCGGTGGTACGACGAGGCGGAAACGGGCGCCATGAGAGCAGCCATCCCTGCCATCCCCGATGACGGCCGCAGCCGTGAGGAGATCGCCCGGGAGTGGGTGGAAGCCAGCGAGGGGACGCATCTGAACGTCACCAGCGGCAGCAAATACAAGTGGACCTATATGGACGTTCGGGTGGATGTTAACTACTGGGACGGGGTCGATATGACGGAGTTCCTGACGGAGTACAAGGAATCTCACGGCGCGCAGGATGTATTCTTGTTCAGCTATACCGCGGTCTTTGTCCCGTAG
>JAAZZJ010000101.1 GCA_014237695.1 Oscillospiraceae bacterium
CGGCTTGCGGAAGGTGTTGCAGACGACCGTATGATAGCCCCGGTCAGCGGCGCAGCGCTCGATCGCCTGGGACAGCTCGCAGTAATAGGGATTGGAGATGGTGGGCGTGAGGATCAGGAGCAGATTGCTCCGCCGCCTGGGGGCCCGGGTCTGCCCCTTGGGCTGGTAGCCCAGGGTCCTGGCTGCGGCCAGGACCCGCTCCCTGGTCGCGCTGCTGAAGGAGACCTTGTCGCTTCCGTTGAGGATGAGGGAGACGCTGGACTGGGAGACGCCGGCCAGCCGCGCCACATCGCTGGAGGTTGGCTTTTTGGACATATCGGAACCGCGCTCCTTTCAAAATATTATCAATAAATAGTATTATATCCTCTCTGAGGAGAACTGTCAACCGCCAAACCATCGTCGGGCAGAAAACTCCTGAAAAACAGATATGAAAAGTAAATTCAGAAAGGATAGTTGACATTTCGATCTTCTTCTGATATGATAGCCCTATAAATATTAGTCAATCTTATATTACTATTACTAATAAAAGCGAATAGAGGTGCGGTCGTGCGATTGATGAATTTATTCCCGCAGGCAAAGCGGACGGGGCGGATACTGGTCCTGGGAGAGCTGCTGCTGGACTTCATCCCTACCCAGAGCGGCATGCGGCTGTGTGAGCCGGGCACAGTGGTAAAGACCGTCAGCGGTTCCGCAGGGATCTTTGCCTGCGCCGCCGCCGCCCTGGGGGCCCAGTGCGGTTTTGTAGGCCGGGTCGGGAAAGACCCCTTCAGCCGTCTGGCGGTACAGACGGTCGCCCAGGCCGGTGTGGATATCTCTCTGGTGGTCGAGTCAGAGGAGGGGCAGATCGGTCTGGCCTTTATCGAATATCTGCCGGAGGGACGCAACTACCAGTACTACCGCAGCCAGTCCGCCGGCAGCAGGCTCTGTGCCGGGGACCTTGACGAGAAGGCCATCGCCCAGGCCCAGATCCTCCACCTGCCGGGGATGCTGCTGGAGCTGAATGAGACCATGCGGGAGGCCTGCTTTGCCGCGGTGGAGATGGCCCGGCGGCACGATGTCCTGATCTCCTTCGACCCCAACATCCGCAAGGAGCTGAGCGGGGACAGCGGCGCCATCGAGCGCCTGCGCCGGATGACCTCGTATGCCGACATCATCAAGCCCACCCTTGAGGAGGCCCGCCTGCTTACGGGAGAGCATGAGATACCGGCCATCCTCCAGCGGCTGCACGGCATGGGACCCCGGCTGGTAGCGGTCTCAAGGGATAAGCAGGGCGCCCTGCTGTCCGCCGCCGGCGAGGAGGCGGCGGCTCCGGGCATCGACGTGCCCGTGGTGGATCCCACCGGCGCGGGGGACTCCTTTGCGGCGGCCCTGTGCCGGTGTGTGCAGAGGAACTCAACACTGGAAGAAGCAGCCCGGTTCTGCAACTGCGTGGGGACTCTGGTATGCACCAGACGAGGCGCTATCGGCATGGCCATCCCCTCTCTGGCGGAGGCGGAGGCTCTGATGCGCTCCCCCCTATGTACGGTGGCGGGGCGTTGATTTAAGGAGGAAGACAGCGATGGAACATACCTTCAAATCCCGGATGCAGTCCGGCGAGCGGCTGCTGGGCACCATGGTAACCACCTTTGCCAGCGTGGATCTGCCGAAGGTCCTGGCCGTATGCGGCTTTGATTTCATTGTGATCGACTGCGAGCATGGCTCTTTCACCACCCGCGAAACGGCGGATATGATCGCCTCCGCCAGAGCCATCGGCCTGCCCGCCATGATCCGCATCCCGGAGCTGCGCCGGGAGCATGTGCTGAAGGGCATGGAGATGGGCGCAACCGGCCTTCTTCTGCCCAACACGGAGACGGCGGAGCAGGCCCGGACCCTGGTGGACTGGGCCAAATACGCCCCCATGGGCCACAGGGGCGTCTCCCTGTCCCGCCCCCACACGGATTTTGTCAAGGTGGAGGGCCGCTCCTACATGGACCGCGCCAACGCCGAGGGCGTCATCATGGTGCAGATCGAATCCCGGCGGGGCGTGGAAAACATTGAGGAGATCATGGCGGTGGAGGGCGTGGACATGGCCCTCATCGGCCCCAACGACATGAGCCAGGACTACGGCCTGCTGGGCCGCTTCGACCACCCGGAGCTGGAAGCCGCCTTTGCCAGAACGGTCGCCGCCGCCCGGAGTCAGGGCAGGCAGGCCGGCGCCCACTTCGGCTCCTCCGGGCCCCTGAAGCCCTGGCTGGAGCGTGGCATGACGGTAAACATGTGGAACAGCGACCTGGGCCTGCTGCAGGCAGGCACCAGAGGCATGGCGGAGCTGCGCTGACAGCGCCGCCCGGAGCCTCCCCCGCAGAAGGGGGCAATTCAATCAAAATCGGAGTTGATCGGTATGGACGCGCTTCTCAGCACTCTGGAAATCATCCTGCCCATTGCTGCCACCCTGCTGCTGGGCGTCTATGCCCGGCGTACCGGCATGATGTCCGGCGATGCCGCCGGGGGAATGCAGCGCTACGCTATCCGCTTCGGACTGCCCTGCGTCATGTTCACAGCCTGCCTCACCGGAGACTTTGGCGCGGAGACGGTGACCTCAGTGGCGCTGGTGACGCCGGTGCTGGCGGTGACGGCCCTGCTGTGCTTCCGCGCCCGTCGGCGGGGCGGTCTGATGGCCTTCCACAACATGCCCGCCCTGCTGGCGACACAGGAGAGCGGCATGCTGGGCATCCCCCTGTTCCTCCTGCTGTTCGGTCCCGGTCAGGCCTACCGGATGGCGGCGCTGAACATGGCTCAGGGGTTCATCAGCATCCCCCTAATCGCCATTCTGTCTGCCCAGGACGGCAAATCTCTCTCCCCCGGAAAGCTCCTGTGGAAGACCGTCTCCTCCCCTCTGCTGCTGGCCATGGTCCTGGGCCTCGCCCTCAACCTCAGCGGCGGCGGAGCATGGCTGGATGCCTCCGGCATCGGGCCGGTCCTCACGGCCACGGCGGACTTCATCGCCGCCCCGGTCAGCGCGGTGATCCTTTTCTCCATCGGCTACAATTTCTCCCTGTCCAGAAAGGGACTGCCCGCCATCCTTCAGGTCTGCGGCCTCCATCTGGCGGTATGCGCCGCGCTGTTCCTGATCGTGGAGGGCGGCCTGTTCCTGGTGCCCAATACGGCTGCGGAAACCCGGTGGGCGGTGCTGCTGTTCTGCCTGCTTCCGGCGGGCTACATCGCGCCGGGACTGGGCCGGGATCAGGAGGAATATACCCTGGCCTCCGGCGTCTGCTCCCTGACCACCGTGGTGACCATGGCGGGATTTCTTGCCATGACGGTCTTTCTGGGATGTACTGGATAAACCGCCAGCACCTGCAAACGAGAGTATAGTGAAAAGGATGGCTCCTATGAAGATTGTTGTTTTAGACGGATATGCCGAAAATCCCGGCGACCTGAGCTGGGCGCCTCTGGAAGCACTCGGCGAGGTCACCGTATATGACCGCACCTCCCTGACGGACGAGGAAGAGACCATCGTCCGTCTGTCCGGGGCGGAGATCGCCGTGACCAACAAGACCCCCATCACCAGACGCGTCATCGACGCATGTCCCCAGCTGCGGTACATCACCATGCTGGCCACCGGCTACAACGTGGTGGATGCGGCGTACGCGCGGGAGAAGGGCATCCCCCTGTCCAATATCCCCGCCTACGGCACAGCCGCCGTGGGTCAGTTCGCCATCGCCCTGCTGCTGGAGATCTGCCACCACGCCGCCCATCACAGCGGCACCGTCCACGCCGGAAAGTGGGCCGCCTGCGCGGACTGGTGCTACTGGGACTATCCTCTGATCGAGCTGGACGGGAAGACCATGGGGATCATCGGCTTCGGCAGGATCGGACAGCAGACCGGCCGGATCGCCCGCGCACTGGGAATGCGGGTCCTGGCCTGCGGCAGCCACCCCAGCGACAGCGGCCGCGCCATCGCCGACTACGTGGAGCTGGACGCATTACTGGCGGCCTCCGACGTTATTGCCCTTCACTGCCCCCTCTTTCCGGAGACGGAGGGCATCATCAACCGGGAGACCATCCGGAAGATGAAGGACGGCGTCATCCTTCTCAACAACAGCCGGGGCCCCCTGGTGGTGGAACAGGATCTGGCGGACGCCCTCAACAGCGGCAAGGTCTACGCCGCCGGACTGGATGTGGTCTCCACAGAACCGATCCGGGAGGACAACCCCCTTCTGACCGCAAAAAACTGCATCATCACGCCCCACATCTCCTGGGCCCCCCGGGAGAGCCGCCAGCGCATCATGGACACCGCCGCCCAAAACATCAGAGCTTACCTGGACGGCGCTCCCATCAACGTGGTGAATCCGTAACGCATAGTCAGGGCCGGACCCGCTTTCCAGCGGGCCCGGCCCTGATGCTATGCTTCTCCCAATTCGCGGCAGACCCGCCGCCGGAACCGGAGGAACCGCTCCGTATCACGGGGCCACTCCTGGAAGGTCACCCGGCCCAGCTCCTCACGGATAATCGCCTCCACCGCCGCCCGGCCCAGCTTCTCCTCCAGCAGCTCCAGCGCGCGCAGATCCTGAAGGCCCTCCCGGAACACCGCCATCCGCAGGGAGGGCACGCACCCGTCCTCTACAGGGTACACGGAAAAGGCATCGCCGGAGGGAAACGTCCCGTCTGCGTCCGTCACGGCGTAGGGGTCGATGCTCCCCAGAGACAACTGGCTGTTGTAGAAGTTGAGCCCCCAGTGCAGGAAGCCCTCCAGCCGGTACAGCCACGCCTGTACCCCCAGAATCCGGGTGGACAGGGAGGGCATGCTCATAAACCGGTTGCTGACGCCCCTGTACTGCACCCAGCAGTAGTAGCCCCACAGCGGCCGGACGTCCTTCTCCACGAAGGCCTCTATCTCATCCAGTGCCGCCACCGGGATCCGGATGCCGCTGCGGCGGTAGATCTCGTAGTCGCTCATGGCGTCCATGATGGGGTATCCCGGCATGGCCTCCGCCACCAGGGCGGCGGTGCGGCAGTACAGCTCCATGGCCCCGTTTCCCGGCTCGTCGGAGATATGGAGGACGCACCGGTCCGCCAGCCCCTCCCGCCGCAGGAATCCATCCAGCTCCGCCAGGAAAGCCCGCAGGAAGGCGGCATAACCCCCATCGTCGCTGGGGACGTGCCAGCCAAAGATCTGCTTCCTCCCCTCTCTCGTCTCCGCCCAGATGGCGGGGGTGGCTTTAGCCCCCCACTGGGTGAAGAGATGGGACAGCTCGAAGCGCTCTATCCCGTGCCGGCGGCACAGCCCGGTCCACCGTTTCAGCCGGTCAAAGCCGAAACGCCAGCCGCCCTCCGGCTCCTCCCGGACATCTACCAGCTGGCAGGGCATCCGGCTCCCGCCTACCGCCGTATCCAGCGGCGGCGTGAAGATGGGGGTGAGCAGCATGTTGATGCCATAGTCCGCCGCCGTCTTCACATACGCCTCCAGCAGCTCCCAGAACCGTTCGCTGAACATCTCCGTCCGGTGCTGCCGGGCAATGCAGTCCCAGTGGAGCCACTGGGTAAAGATCAGCTTCTGCGCCGGCAGGCGTTCCGGCAGGACCCGCAGCCGCAGGCGGGCGGTCTGTGAGGTCTCCCCAACGGTCAGCGTCACGCTGACGGTCCGCTCTCCCGGCGCGCCGCCGGGGATGGTGACCCACACGCTCCCCCACTGCCCCGGCAGAACCCGGATCTGCTCTCCGTCCGCCAGCACGTCCGGGTACCAGCCCGGCTCCCGGCGGATGGCGTCCAGCTGTTCCGGCACGGCGGCCAGACGGCTGGGGACGCTCTCCACCTGGCGCAGTTCCCCCTCCATCCCTTCCAGGGCGCAGGAACCGAAGACTCTCGAGGGATTTTTCTCATCCCGGTAGCAGAAAGCCGCCTGAAACGCGTACTGCTCGTTTTCCAGCATCACGTCCTCTTCCACCGGGTGGGGACAGTCGCAGCCGTCCCAGAACACCTTATCCAGACTGCTGAGCAGCTGAAGCTCCAACTCCGCCATAAATTACTCCTCCAATTCCAGTACCAGATGCTCGATAGCCGTATGCCGGTGCATGTAGATCACGTGCAGCCGCCCGTCCATATCCCGGCACATGGCGGGCTGACACTTGTTGCCGGGGGGCGGCGCCAGTTGGATAACGTTCTCCCAGGTCAGGCCGTCGTCGTGGGAACAGGCCAGCGTCAGGGGACTGCGCTCGTGCCAGTCCGTCTCTGGGGTATCGTTGTAGGCCATGAGGATGGTCCGCTCGTCCCAGCTGATGACGTCGATCTTGGACTCGTTGTTCAAAATGCCGCAGGGGACCGGCTGGCTCCAGCTCCGCCCGCCATCCAGACTCTCCGCCCGGTAGGAGGGCAGGGACTTCCCGCCCTCGGTCCCCCAGCCGGTACTGCCGGGGCAGGTGCGGGTGAACAGCAGAAGCTTCCCATCCGGGCGCAGGCAGACGGCAGGCTCCCGGATCAGATTTCCGTCCCCGGCACTGAGAAGGGCTCCCGCCTCCCAGGTATCGCCGCCGTCCTTTGAGAGATAAATGCGCACCGCGCCGAAATATTTGTCCGGCAGCTCGCTGCTGGTAGAGGCGAAGACAATGGTGCCGTCCGGCAGGAGGGCGCTGTCGTTGGAGGCGTGGCCGGACTGGATGCCGGCGGGCTTCGCCGGCTCCCAGGTGCGTCCGCAGTCCCTGGTCTTCCGCATCCACAGCTGGTCCCGGCCATTGCACCAGGTGAGGAAATTGGTCTCCGTGTCCAGAAACTTGGCAAAGAGGAGGATGATCTCTCCCCGGTTGTTTTTGATGAAGATGGGGTCATGGCAGCAGTAGCGTATGTCACAGCCCACGGCGTCCGGATTGGACCACACGTGTCCCCCACGGGGCAATACGGACACCCAGTCCTTGGCGTCCCGGCCCATGGGGTCCCCGTTCCACTGCAAAAAGCCGCCGTTCCAGACCGCCAGCAGATCGCCGTTGTCCGCCATGGTCAGGCTGGGCATGTGGTAGCACTGCCGCTCGTCAAACCACTCCACCACCCAGTTGCGCTCGATTATGGTCGCTTTCATTATCGGTCCTCCTGTTCTTTGTCCAGAGCGATCAGCACCGTTTCCATCACGCCCAGCGCCTGCGGGAAAGCAATGGACTCCTCATCGGGAGATACCTCCATCTCCTCCCGCCGCCCGTCACTGAAGTACAGCCCAGCCCGCCGCCAGCCCCCGCCGCCCATGTGCAGCCGCCAGCCTTTCGCCGGGTCCATGGCTCCGTTGACCAGGTATACATACATCCGCTCCCCGTCTCCCGTGCAGTAGGGCTGCAGGTACGCCGGGCCCTCCACCACAGGCGCGTTCAACCGGGCCCTGTGGCGGAGGATGTCCAGGAGGATATCCCGCCGCAGGTTGTTCAGGAACATCTGGGGCATGGCCGTGGGGTCAGGCAGGCGGCCGAAGGGGAACACCATCACCCGTCCCTTTGCCACCACCTGCGCCGGTCCCGTCCTGTGGCGGAAGGCGTCATAAAATGCGGTATATACCTCCGTCTCCCCGCCGTATTCCGCCAGCACCGCGTCGCTGCTGAGCAGGACCGCCGAGGCTCTGGCCCGGGGGATGCCGCTGTAAGACCTGCCGCTCACCACCTGCTCAAAGGTATACTCCCCGCAGTCCTGCTGCATCCACCGCAGGCTCTTCAGGTCCGCCAGCTCCCCCAGTCCCATATCCGCCAGCGTCTCCAGCGCGTCCCCGGTCAGCAGGACGAAATTGTACCGGAACAGCCGCCGGACATCCTCTTCCGCCAAATTTCGTAAGAACTGTCCGGAAACGGCGGCGGTCTCCCCGGCGGGGATGTCCGTCTGGAACCGGAAGGGCACGCCGCAGGCGGACAGGTATCCTGCAAAGAACGCTTCCTGAGGATAGAGTTCCTCCATCCCCTCTCCCCGCCGGGTGTGCAGCGTGTAAGAGGACCGTTCGCTGAGCAGCACCCGCACACCCATCTGTTCCCGCGCGAACGCGCCGCTCTCCTTCATCCCGTTGAGGAAGGGCTTGACCTCCCTCAGCATGTCCTGATACCCGTCCTCCCAGACGATGCCGTTGCCGTTGAGGTCGTACAGGTCGATGGTCATGCCCGCCGGGTCCAGGGGCAGGCTGGTCAAAAGCTGGAACCGGGTGAAGGCCAGAGACTTGGAGAACCGGGAGTAGGGATAGTTCTCCAGCTCCGGGTATACCAGCGTGTCCTCCGGCAGCAGCGCCCTGTTGGCCATGGAGACCATGTTGAACCGGAGCAG
>JAAZZJ010000102.1 GCA_014237695.1 Oscillospiraceae bacterium
ACTCAACCGAGTTTCAAAAGTTCCACGTTTTCAAAATACATAAGTATAAACTGTAGTTTAATTATAAGTTAAGGCTCCATCTACACGACAAATCCACCAAACACGCAAACCATATTATGTTGAATCATAACGGCACCTCCTTACTTCGCTTTCTCAATGATCTCGACCACGCGCCAGCGCTTGTCCTTGGACAGGGGGCGGGTCTCCATGACCTTGACCTTATCTCCCACGCCGCAGGAATTCTGCTCGTCATGGGCCTTGAGCTTATAGGTGCGGCCGACGATCTTCTTATACAGAGGATGGGCCACCCGGTCTTCGATTGCAACGACGACGGTCTTATCCATCTTGTCGGACACGACCTTGCCTACCCTAGTCTTACGGGAGGAAATTCTCGCTTCACTCATTTCGATTTACCTCCTTCTCTTATTTGGCGGCAGCGGTCTGCTGCTCGCGAATAATGGTCTTGACTCGGGCAATATCACGCTTGACCTCAGCGATCTTGACGGGATTGTCCAGCTGATTGGTGGCGTGCTGCATACGCAGGAAGAAGAGATCCTTCTTCAGGCTGACCAGCTTTTCACCCAGCTCAGCCTCGCTCATCTTACGGATTTCACTTGCCTTCATCTTATTCACCTACTTCCTCTGCTGCCGGGGCAGCCTCGCGGGCGACGATCTTCGTCTTGATGGGCAGCTTGTGGCTGGCCAGACGGAGTGCCTCCCGGGCGGTCTCCTCGGGGACGCCGGCGATCTCAAACATGACGCGGCCGGGCTTGACCACGGCCACCCAATACTCGGGGGAGCCTTTACCGGAACCCATACGGGTCTCGGCGGGCTTCTCAGTGATGGGCTTGTCGGGGAAGATCTTGATCCACACCTGACCGCCGCGCTTGGTGTAGCGGGTCATGGCGATACGGGCGGCTTCGATCTGGTTGCTGGTGATCCACGCAGGCTCGGTGGCCACCAGGCCGAAATCACCGTAGGTGATGGTATTGCCTCTCATGGCCTTGCCGGTGAGGCGGCCGCGATGGACTCTGCGGTACTTGACTCTCTTAGGCAGAAGCATTACTGAGCGCCTCCTTCTTTCTTCTCGGGACGGGGGCCGCGGTTGAAGCCAGTGCCCTGTCCATCACGGCGGGGAGGACGGCTGTCGCCGCTCCGGTTGAAGCCGCCGCGGTTGTTGTCACGGTTAAAGCCTCCACGGCGGTCGCCATCCCGGCGGGGACGGCGCTCCCGGCGCTCCTCATAGGGCTTGGAGGTATCGATGGTGCGGGGGGTGGTGCGCAGGGCCTGAGAGAGGACCTCGCCCTTGTAGATCCACACCTTCACGCCGATGCGGCCAAAGGTGGTGGCGGCCTCCGCGAAGCCGTACTCGATGTCGGCGCGGATGGTCTGCAGGGGGATGGTGCCCTCGTGGTAATGCTCCACGCCGGCGATCTCGCGGCCGCCCAGACGCCCGGAGCAGCAGCACTTGATGCCCTTGGCGCCGGCCCGCATGGCGCGGCCCATGGCGTTCTTCATGGCCCGGCGGTGGGAGATGCGCTTCTCCAGCTGCTGGGCGATGTTCTCGGCAACCAGCTGAGCGTTCATATCGGTGGAGCGGACCTCGACAATGTTCAGCTTGGTGGGCTTGCCGATGAGCTTCTCGACTTCCAGGCGGGTGGCCTCGATGTCCTTGCCCTCCTTGCCGATCACCAGGCCGGGACGGCCGCAGTGCAGGAAGATGGTGACGCCGCCGTTGGAGCGCTCGATCTCGATCTTGGGCACCTGGGCGTTGAAGAGCTTCTTCTTCAGGAAGTCACGGATCTTCTTGTCCTCGACAAGCAGATCGCCGACCTTCTCACTGCTGGCATACCAACGGGAATCCCAGTCCTTGATGACGCCCACGCGCATACCGTGGGGATTAACTTTCTGTCCCATAAAACCTGACTCCCTCCTTACTCTTTCTCTGCGACCGCCAGCGTAACGTGGCTGGTGCGCTTGTTGATGCGGAACGCGCGGCCCTGGGCCCGGGGCATCACTCTCTTGAGGATGGGGCCGGGGGTGGCGAACACCTGGGATACATAGAGCTTTTCCACATCCATGTTGTTGTTGTTTTCCGCGTTGGCCACAGCGCTCTTGAGGAGCTTAATCATGGGCTCAGAGGCAGCCTTGGGGGTCTGCATGAGGATGGCCATGGCGGTGTTCACATCCTTGCCGCGGATCAGATCGGCGACGATCTGCACCTTGCGGGGAGCGATGCGGAGATATTTCAAATAAGCCTTTGCTTCCATTTTAATCTGCATCCTCCTTCATTACTTGCCCTTGGCGTGGCCGCGGAAGGTCCGGGTGGGGGCGAACTCACCCAGCTTGTGGCCCACCATATCCTCCTGGATATACACGGGCACATGCTTGCGGCCGTCGTGGACGGCGATGGTGTGGCCCACGAAGGCGGGGTAGATGGTGGAGCTGCGGCTCCAGGTCTTCAGCACCGTCTTCTTGCCGGAGTTGTTCATTTCCTCGACCCGCTTGAGAAGCTCGGGAGCAACGAAGGGGCCTTTCTTGATGGATCTGCTCATATCTCTCCTGCCTCCTTACTTCACGTTCCGGCGCTTGACAATGAACTTGTCCGTCGGATTCTTGGTCTTGCGGGTCTTGTACCCCAGGGCAGGCTTGCCCCAGGGGGTCACAGGACCGGGACGGCCCACGGGACTCTTGCCCTCGCCGCCGCCGTGGGGGTGGTCGCAGGGGTTCATCACGGAGCCGCGGACGGTGGGCCGCCAGCCCATGTGGCGCTTGCGGCCGGCCTTGCCGATCTGGATGTTGGCCCAGTCGGTGTTGCCCACCTGGCCGATGGTGGCCATGCAGTTCAGGCGCACGATGCGCACCTCGCCGGAGGGCATACGGATCTGGGCGTCGGAGCCCTCCTTGGCCATCAACTGGGCGCTGGTGCCGGCAGAGCGGACCAGCTGGCCGCCCTTGCCGGGGTGCATCTCGATATTGTGGATTACGGTACCCACGGGGATGTTGGCCAGGGGCAGCGCGTTGCCGGGCTTGATATCCGCCGCGGTGGAGGAAATCACCCTGTCGCCGGCAGCCAGGCCCACGGGAGCCAGGATGTAGCGGCGCTCGCCGTCCTCGTACTCCACCAGGGCGATGTTGGCGCTGCGGTTGGGATCGTACTCCAGGCGCAGAACGGTGGCGGTCATATCCGTCTTGTCCCGCTTGAAGTCGATGATGCGGTACTTGCGCTTGTTGCCGCCGCCGCGGTGGCGGACGGTGATGCGGCCGTAGCTGTTACGGCCCGCGTTCTTCTTGAGGACCTCGGTAAGGCTCGGCTCGGGCTTGGCCTTCTTATCCACACCGTCAAAGCCGGAAACGGTCATATGCCGGCGGGAGGGGGTTGTGGGCTTATAAGTCTTAATAGCCATTTCTCAATTCCTCCTTACACCATACCCTCGAAGAACTCGATGGTCTTGGAATCCTCGGTCAGCTGGACGATGGCCTTTTTCCAGTCCTTGGTGCGGCCGGGGCGGGCGGCGCCCATGCGCTTGGCCTTGCCGGGGACGATCATGGTGTTGACCTTGGCGACCTTCACGGAGAAGATCTCCTCCACGGCCTTCCTGATCTCGATCTTACCGGCGCCGGGGGCTACCTCGAAGACATATTTCTTATCAGCGGCGCCAGCCATGGAGCGCTCGGTGATGATGGGGCGAATGATGACATCATAAGAGACCATTATGCGTACACCTCCTCGATCGTGTCAAGGGCGCTCTTGTCGATCACCAGGTACTTGGCGTTGACCAGGTCGTAGACGCTGAGCATCCGGGCGGTGGTGGTGACCACGCCGGGGATATTCCGGGCGCTCTTGACCACGGTCTGATCGACCTCGGGGGTGATGACAACGGCCTTGCCGTCACACTTCACGGCGTCCAGGAAGCCCTTGAACGCCTTGGTTTTGATCTCGTCCATCCTGATGGAATCCACCACGATGATCCTGGCATCGGCGGCCTTGGCGGAGAGTACGCTCTTGAGCGCCAGGCGCTTGACCTTCTTGTTCACCACGTAGCTGTAGCTGCGGGGCTTGGGGGCAAAGACGATGCCGCCGTGGGTCCACTGGGGGGCGCGGGTGCTGCCCTGACGGGCGCGGCCGGGACCCTTCTGACGCCAGGGCTTTCTGCCGCCGCCGGAGACCTCGGCGCGGGTCAGGGCGCTCTGGGTGCCCTGACGGCAGTTGGCCAGGTGGTTCTTGACTACTTCATGCACAACGTGCATGTTGGGGGTGATGCCAAAGATGGAGGCGTTCAGCTCCACCTCGCCGACCTCGCTGCCGGCCATATTCAAAACTTTTACCATTTCTCAGCACGCTCCCTTCCCTTAACGTCTCGCGGAGGCCTTCTGCGGGTTGACACGGGCAGAAGCCTTCTGCGGGTTGGCGCTGATGCCGGCCTCGCCCTTCTTGACGACGATGGTCTTGGCGGTGGAGCGGATGGTGACCAGGCCGCCCTTGGGGCCGGGGATCGCGCCGCGCACGACGATCATGTTCAGTTCGGGATCGACCTTGACAACGTCCAGGTTCATGACGGTGACCTGCTCCACGCCCATGTGGCCCGGCATCTTCAGACCCTTGAAGATGCGGCTGGGGTCGGTGCCGGAGCCCAGGGAGCCCTGATGGCGGGCGACAGGGCCGGTACCGTGGGTGGCCTTCAGGGAGTGGGCGCCGTGGCGCTTGATGACGCCCGCGTAGCCGTGACCCTTGCTGATGCCGGTGACGTCCACATGGTCGCCCTCGGCAAAGGTGCCGGCATTGATGACGTCGCCGACGTTCATCTCAGCAGCCTTGTTCAGCTTGAATTCCTTCAGGTGCTTCTTGGGGGACACGCCGGCCTTGTCCAGGTGGCCCTTCTCAGGCTTGGTCAGCTTGCGCTCGGGGACATCCTCGTAACCCAGCTGCACGGCCTCGTAACCGTCCTTCTCGGCGGTCTTTTTCTGCACCACGACACAGGGACCGGCCTCGATAACGGTAACCGGGATCACCTTGCCGTCGGCGTCGAAGATCTGGCTCATGCCGACCTTCTTACCGATGATCGCTTTCTCCATTGTGATTCTCCTTTATAATAAGGTTATTGGTCGGCGCAGCTCCCGGGCATTGGCTCCCATGGCTGCGGCGACTTGACCCCGCCCGCCTCACGCAAGCCGGCGGACTGATGGGCAACAAAGTTAGTCAAACGAAACAGCTCCGCCGTTCCATTTGAAGGGGCTTCTCCCCTTACAGCTTGATCTCGATCTCCACGCCTGCGGGCAGCTCCAGACTCATCAAAGCCTCGACGGTCTTGGGGCTGGAATTGCTGATGTCGATCAGACGCTTGTGGGTGCGGCGCTCGAACTGCTCACGGCTGTCCTTATATTTGTGGACGGCGCGAAGGATGGTGACGACCTCCTTCTTGGTGGGCAGGGGGATGGGACCGGAGACGGAAGCGCCGGTGCGCTTGGCGGTCTCGACGATCTTGTAGGCCGACTGATCGATGACCTGGTGGTCGTAGGCCTTCAGGCGAATGCGGATCGTTTCTTTTGCCATGGTTTGTTCCTCCATTTTGTTGTACAAAGTAGTTTGGGCGGATCCTTACTCTGTACGGCGAGAAATTTTCTTTCCACTTATCCATGCGTATCATTCCGGCTCATAGAAAATACCGGCGCAAAAAGGCCGGTACCTGTCCATGGCACAGCGATAGACGCTGTGAAAAGGACTTTCTCAGCCGCCCGATTATCGGACATACTCCGCGGAAGTTACCGGCTCACGCCGCAATCTCCCGCATCATCGCAGTTCCCGGCGGGGTTTTGCCGGTTTTTGGCAACTCCCCGCGCAAGCTCATTTAGTATATCGTATCTGGTTTTGATTGTCAAGCAGAATTTCTCTTTTTTTCATAAATTTTTTTCTCGTTTTTTGTGCCTTCTGTCCTCCCCTTTTCCCCGAACAGCACCTCTGCGCCCAGAGGCGGCAAAGAGGACGGCCTTCGTTTCCCGGGCCGTCCTCTTTCTTCATTTGTTCCGCAAACCCTTTGCCCCTCAATAGTACGGGAGAAACGCCAGATTCATATCCACCTTTCCCTCGATACCCGGAACACTGCCGCTGTCGGTATACTGCCAGATGCGGTAATCATAGTACATATCCGGCTGGTTTTTGCTGGTGTACTGGGCAAACCATTTATCATAAGCCGTCAGGCGGTCCAGCTGATAGTGGTTGTAGCCCACGGGGAGGTTATAGTAAATCATGGTACCGTATCCCGCTGCGGCCACCGACTCGCAGAAGGTAATGGCGCAGTCCGTAAGGATGGTATTGTCCAGTCCCTTGGTACGGGCTCCGTCGGCACTGACCGTCTCCCAGTCGTAGACCACCGGGTATGTCAGCGGAAATCCGCCCAATGCGTCCAGTACAAACTGGGCCTCTTCCGCCGCCTCCGCAGCCGAGATGGCCTGGGAATAGAAGTAGACGCCGATCTTCAGCCCGGCCGCCGCTGCCCCAATCAGATTCTGCTGGAAATAGGGGTCCATGTTCAGTGTTCCCTCGGAGCCGTATCCCCGATACCCTAGCCGGATCATGGCAAACTCAACGCCGGAATCCGCCACCTTCTGCCAGTCGATCTCCTTCTGATGGGAGGAGACATCGATCCCGATAGCGGTAGTATAGGCGGGATCGTTGTAGTACATCCGGCTGCCGTCCCTGACGAACAGGTCTCTGTTGTAAGGAGCCGCCGGTACATTCCATAAAACCGGGATCTGCTTGTTGCCATACTCGATATAGCCGGACAGCGCCGGATTGTTGGGCGTCTTGTATCCCCGGATGCGGGAGACGATGGTACACATCTCCGCCCGGGTGATGCTGCCGCCGGGGTTGTAAAACCGCTGGCTTCCCGCCGTGTCCCCTGTGATGATCCCCGCCTCATAGAGGGCCAGGGTATACCCGTTGTCCACGTCAGCGAAAGGCGTGGGTCCCGTCACCGGCTGGAGGCCCATAGCGATGGCGGCGATACCGGCAATGGACAGGCGGTCAATGGGCGCGTCCAGATCCGTAATCCCCCCGGGCGTCACACACCCCAGACTCTCCGCCAGAGCAAGATAAGTCGCCGCCCAGTGCCCGGAGGACGCGGCGCCAGGGTCGGTTTTCGTTGCGGCAACCAGCAGCAACTTCAGCGCCTCTCCGGCCGACAGCATGTTGTTGGGCTGGAAGGTGCCGTCGGGATAGCCGCTTACAATGTTATGATAGTTCAGCTCCCGGACGTAGGTGTAGTACCAATCCCCTTCCTTTACGTCGCTGTACGGGTTGGTCCAGGTGGAATAGTCCGGCTTCTGCTCTGTCGGAGCCGTGGGAACCGCAGGCGCCGTGCCGCCGCCGCCCTCGCCCCAGCGCGCATAGACATAGAGGGAGCCCATGGCAACCTCCGCTCCTGTCAGCTGGATGCCGTCTGCGGTATACCAGCCCTGAAAGGTCTTCCCCGCCATGGTGGGCGCCGGCAGAGAGCCGTAGGCCGCGCCAATGGGATAAAAGATGGTTCTGCTGTTCTGCGCAGGATCCTTTGTTCCGCCGTTGGTCTCGTAATCTATGTAGCAGTAGCGCAGCGGTCCGTCGTTCTCATACAGTCCGTAAAGGAATAAAAACGCCTCCCGCAGCCGGCGGTTCACAAGATTCTCCAGAATCGTGTCGCCGCCGGAGTGGCACCAGGTCGCAATGGCGTTGACCACCTGTTCCTCCGAATAATTCCCAATTCCGTTGATAAGATAGGCGCACAGCCGGTAAGAGGGATTGATCCACTGTGAGCCAAGGGTATAGGTCAGGCTGATTAGCGCATCAAACTGGTATTGCGTGACAGAAATGCCGTACTGGGTCAAAAAGCCGTTGACCCAGGCCTCGTCCTGAATCAAATGCTCCCGCAGCAGACGCTCCGCCTCCTCGGGAGAAATCCCCGCCGGATAGTCCGCCGGATCGCACTCCAGGCCGTAACCCACATACCACTTCCCGTTGGTGCCCACATAGGGCATCTGGCGGTAGCCCTCCAGCTCCTCGATCAGCGCTACTCCCGCATCACTGGTGGTAAAGGTTTCCACCGCCAGGGCCGCCCCGGACAGAGTCGTCAGCGTGAGCAGCAGGCACAGCCCCAGGGACAGCAGCTTTTTCAGGAAAGTTTTGATCTTCATAGGATGTCTCGCTTTCTTCCAAAGATAAGAGCCTGCATTCACAGATTCTAAAAGAAAATTCGACAACAGTTTACCA
>JAAZZJ010000103.1:0-5698 GCA_014237695.1 Oscillospiraceae bacterium
GCAGTGAGCAGATTATAGGCGGAATAGCCGGCGGGCCGTTCCGCGCTGATATCCGGCAGGGAAACCATCTTTGGCGTCAGCACCGTGTAGGGCGAGAGGGTGGTATAGCCGGTTTCATAGGCAAAATAGGACCCGTTGGGCAGAACTTTCTCACAGCTGGACTGGAGCGCCGAGATGGGCAGCGCTGTGGCGCAGCGGACGATCCTCCCCGACCCGTCCAGCAGGAACAGGGACGCCCCGCCGTCTCCCTCTGCCGTGAGGGCCATAGACAGCACATCCTGGACAAAGGGAACGTCCTCCCCCAACCAGGCTGCCACCGCCTCCAGCGGCAGAGGCCCGCCGGTCAGCTCCAGGTAAAGCCCCGGGGTATTCAGCGCTTCCCGCAGGGCCGTGTCATCCACCGCTCCCAGGAGCGTGGCAGAGCCCAGGGCCTCCTGAAAAAGGGGAATCACCTCCTGGAGGGCTTCGCTGTCCGCGCTGATATACAGGCGGCCGCAGCGTCCATACTCGCTGTCTCCGGTAGTCATCAGGTTCACCGAGGAAAACATGGCGGCGGGAAGGGCGTCCTCCGTTTCTCCGCCGGGCTCGGCGGAAAAGAGGGGCGGAGCGGACAGGCGGATGCTCTGCAATAGAGGCAGCCGCGCCAGCAGAAACAGTGCGCTGGCCGTCAGCAGCACCAGCGCCGCGTTCTGCATCCAATTCCTCAGGCGCGGGTCACGCATACTGTCCCTCCTCCTTCTGCCGGATGGGCAGGACGATGCGCACCGTGGTACCCGGTCCCTCATGGGAGGTCAGGGCGATGGTGCCATGGTGCCGCAGCACGATCTCCCGGGCGATGGAGAGGCCCAGGCCCGTGCCGCCGCTCTCCCGGGAGCGGGCCTTGTCCACCCGGTAGAACCGGTCGAAGATCCGTTCCCGGTCCTTCTGGGGAATGCCGATACCGGTGTCAGAGACCTCGATCCACACCTTCTGGCCCCGTACGCCGGCATCCACGGTGATGGTGCCGCCGTCAGGGGTGTACTTGATGGAGTTGCCCACCACGTTCATCAGCACCTGCTCCAGCCGGTTCCGGTCCCCTACGATCATAGGCAGCGTATCGCCGTACTGGCACACCAGGGTGTGTCCCCTGCGCTGGCACTCCAGTTCCACCGCCCGGCACACCGAACCGATGGAGTCGTACAGGGAGAAGCGGACCATCTTTATGTCCGCCCGACCGGAATCCAGACGGCTGAGGGTCAGCAGGTCCTGAACGATGCGGGTCATCCGGTCCGTCTCGCTGATGATGACGTCCAGAAAGCCGTTCTCCGTCTCCTGGGGGATGTCCTCCATTTCCCGGAGGGTCTCGGCGTAGCTGCGCACGTTGGTGAGAGGAGTGCGCAGCTCGTGGGAGACGTTGGCCACAAACTCTTTGCGCATCTCCTCGTTTTTCCGCTGGGCGGTGACGTCGTGCATCACCGCCATCACGCCGCCGTCCTCCCCCTCGGAGACCGGGGCCAGGTACAGCTCCAGAATGCGCTCTCCCACCGTCAGCTCCCGGGAGGCGAAGTTGGGCCGCTGGAGGCTCATCACTTTTTGCAGGGGCAGCTCCTGGCCGAAGAGAGCATCGTAGTCGTAAAAGGACACCTCCCGGCCCAGCATCCGGCTGGCGGAGGGGTTGCAGGTGAGGATGGACCCGTCTCCGGAGAAGGAGATCACACCATCGGTCATGTGGAGGAAGAGGGTATCCAGCTTGTTGCGCTCGCTGGCCACCTCCTCCAGTGTGTCCTCCAGCACGGCGGCCATGTCATTGAAGGTGGTGGTAAGGATGCCGATCTCATCGGAGGATTCCACCGCCGTAGTGGACCCGAAATCTCCCGCCGCCACCCGTTCCGCCCGCTCGGTGAGGCGCTCGATGGGAATAATCATGGTCTTGCTGAGCAGAAAGGAGAGCAGCACGGAGATCAGCAGCCCCACCAGCAGCGCCTGGAGGATAATCAGGAAGAGCTTGCCGTTGAGGTCGTTGACGGTGCTTCGGTTGTCATAGATGTAGATGATATAGGAATTTTCCCCGCCGGAAATGGGGATGGCCGCGTCCATATAGTTGGCGGTGATGTCACTCTGATCGCCCACCACGTCCGTGCCGCCGGCAATGCTGTTGCGGGCGGTGAGGAGATTCTGGGTGGCCTGAATGCTCTCAAAGCCCGCCTCATCGTCGCTGCCGGTGAGGAACGCGCCGGTCCGGCCGTCCAGAATATAGTAATTGCGTGTACTGGAGTTGAGCCCCAGATCTCCCGCCTTGGCCTCGATCATCTCCTGGATGGTCTGGAGGCCGTCGGGCTGTGTGGACTCCAGGCGCAGGGAGTTGACGAAAGCGGCGTTGGCGGGATTGGAGCCGCCGAAGACGGAATCCACCTGCTGATAGAACTCGTCGATGAAAAAGCCGGTGATATTGGTCATCATGAAAGTGCCCACCACCGTCATCAGAGAGGTAATCAGCAGCAGCATGATAAGGACCAGCTTCATGTGAAGGCTGCGAAACATTCCGGCTCCTTTCCCGCAGGGACGGCTGGTCTCCTGCAGAGGTGTTTTCTGATGCCGCGTCCTGCGGCTCACTCAATTGACTTCAGGGACTCCGCCATATCGATGCGCCGCAGTCTGGGACGCATTCCCAGAGAGATGACGGCTGTGAACAACAGCGTCATGACGAAAGCGGCGAGATAGCTCAGCGGAGCGATCCGGCTGGAGAAGGTCATAGAGTCGATGCGGATCTGCGCCATAACGAAAGCATGGAGCGCTTTTCCCATTCCTAACCCGGCAAGGCTGCCCAAAATTGAGAGAATGTTGATCTCCCGAAATACGTAGGCGGCAACCTCGTTCTGGTAAAAGCCCAGCACCTTGATGGTGGCGATTTCACGGACGCGCTCCGTCACATTGATGTTGGTCAGGTTGTACAGCACGATGAACGCCAGAGCCGCCGCGCACAGCACCACCACCAGCACGATGTAGTCCAGCCGGGACAGCATGCTGTCCACCCGGTCCCGGGTCGCCTCGTTGACCGCCACCGCGCCCACATCATCGTCCTCCAAAAGCGCGGCCCCCTCCTCATAGGGATCTGCGCCCTCATGGGCCATGACATACAGCGTGCTGAAATCCGGATCTTCATAGAGATGCTCCCGGTAGGTCTGCGCCGAGAGATAGGCGTAATTGAACACATAGTTGTCGCACAGGCCGGAGACGACCGTCTCCATTGCCCCCAGCTTCCCGATGGTCAGCGTCACCGTGTCGCCCACGTTCACGCCTAGGCTCTCCGCCAGGCCGCCGCTGAGGACCACCTCGTCCCTCCCGGGATAGGCCACGGGCCCTTCGCTGTTGTGGAGAGAGAGAAAGCCCTCCAGCGTATCGGAGGCGGAGATCACCAGGTAGACCGGCTTGCTGCCCTCAGGGGACTGCACGTCCACGCTGCCGCTGTGGACCAGCAGGGCCTCCTCCTCTGTCCAGCCATGCCGGTCCAGGAAGGCCGCCGCAGACTCCCGGGTCTGTCCGTCCTGAAAGGTAACGGCGTAGTCATAAAGCGTGATCCTGTCAAACTGGTCATCCGCCACATGGGCAATGGAGTCCCGGATGCCGAAGCCCGTACACAGCAGGGCGGTACACCCCCCGATGCCCAGGACCATCATCACCAGACGGCTGCGGTAGCGCAGCACGTTCCGCACGGAAACCTTGTGGAGGAAGCTCAGGCGCCTCCAGACCGGAGAGATATACTCCAGAAAGACCCGCTTGCCCGCCCGGGGCGTCTTGGGCCGGATCAGCTCCGAGGCCTGCCGCTTCAGCTCCATCCGGCAGGACAGCCACGTGGCTCCCATGGAGCAGAGCAGGGCTGCCGCAAAGGACGACGACGCCAGTGTAGGCAGGACCACATACTCCAGAGGGGCGAAGCCATAGAGCAGGCCGTAAATTTCCCAGATGATCCACGGCAGGCCTGTGACGCCCAGGCTGTAGCCGATGGCACTGCCCAGCAGGGCTGCGGAGCCGGAATAAAAGAGGTACTTGGACATGATCTGAGCCCTGCCATAGCCCATGGCCTTGAGTACGCCGATCTGTGTGCGCTCCTCGTCCACCATGCGCTTCATAGTGGTCATGCACACCAGCGCCGCCACCAGGAAAAAGAATACCGGAAACACCACCGATACCGCCGCTACAATGGTGGTGTCGCTCTCAAAACAGGCGTAGCCTGTATTCTCATCCCGGGTAAGGACATAGGTGGTGGCGCGCTTCAGATCCTTCAGCTTTTCCTTTGCGTCCGCCAGCTCCTCTTCGGCATCGTGCAGCTCGGTCTCCGCGTCGGCAAACTCCCTGTCCGCGTCGGCACGGCCATCGTTGTACTCCTTCCATCCATCGTCCAGCTCCTGACGGGCGTCCGCCAGCTCGCCAGGGGCCTTGTCAAGGTCGTTTTTCGCATCGGTAAGCTTCCGCTGGGCATCCTCCAGTTCCTTCTGGGCATCCGCCAGCTTCTGTTCGCCGTCTGCCAGCTCCGCTTTGCCGTACTCCAGCTCCTCCAGACCGTCGGCGTACTCCCTCTCGCCGTCCTGGAGCTTTTGATAGGCATCCGCCAGCTCGCGGTCCGCCTCCGCCTTGCCGTCGTTATATTCCTTCCATCCATCGTCCAGCTCCCGGCGGGCATCCTCCAGCTGCTTTTTGGCGTCCGCAAGCTCCTTCCTGCCGTCGGCAAGTTCCTTTTTGCCGCGCTCAAGCTCGGAGCGGCCATCCCGAAGCTCCCGGCGGGCGGCGGCTATCCGGGCTTCGCCGTCTTCATATTCTGCGAGGCCGTCATAGTAGTCGTCCCAGCCCTTATCCAGCTGGAGCTTACCGGCATTGAGTTCTGCGCGCGTCTCATCCAACAGTTTTTTGGCACTGTTCAGCTGCTGCAATGTTTCGGCCGCCGCAGAGCTGGCTGCGGCCAGCTGCTCCACGGTCATTCCAAGCTGTTCGGCCTGGTCGGTCAACGCCTGGAGACCGGCCTCATAGGCGGCTTCGCCCTGCGCCAACTGCTCCAGGCCATTCTCTAATGCCGCCCCGTTTTCTTCCAGCTCCCGCTTCCCTGCTTCAAGTTTTTTCCAGGCATCCGCCAACTCGTCCTCTGCGGCTTCCAGCTCCCGTTCGCCGTCCCGAATCTCTTTTTCACCTTGGGCAATCTCGTCCTCCGCGTCCTCCAGCTCGTCCACCCCGTCGTTGTACTCCGCAAGGCCGTCGCTGTACTCCGTCTCGCCGTTCTGGAGTTTTCGGAGGGCGTCCGCAAGCTCCTGCTCCGCGTCCGTCTTGGCCTGGTAATATTCCGTCCAGCCGTCGTCCAGCTCCTTCCGGGCATCAGCAAGCTCCTGCTCGCCGTCGCTGACCTTCTGCCGGGCATCTTCCAGCTCCTTCCGGGCATCAGCAACTTTCTGTTGGCCATCGGCGTAATCCTTCTGGCCCTGGGCGTAGTCCTTCTTTCCCTGCTCATAGTCCCGCTGGCCCTGCTCATACTCGGACTCGCCATCGGTGAGTTCCCGATAGGCGTCGTCCAGCTCTGTCTCCGCATCGGCCCGCTGGGTATGATACTCCTCCCAGCCGTCGGTGATTTCCACTTCCGCGTCGGTGATCTTTTCCATGGCTTCGGCGTAAATGGTATCGTACCGCACCTCCGCCCGCCCACCAAGAAGCTTCTCCATGCCGTCCTCCAACT
>JAAZZJ010000103.1:5708-8142 GCA_014237695.1 Oscillospiraceae bacterium
CGCAGGCTGTAGGCATCGGAATAGGGTTCCCCCATGTCCGCCATGGACAGGAACACCTCGTGGTAGACCTCGAAGTCAAAACCGTCTTCCGGGATGTATACCGCAGCGGCCACGCTGCCGCTGCCCAGAGAGCTGGTCCCCCGCTCATAGTTGAGGTAGTAGGGGAACCATGCCAGCCCCACGATAGTGTATCCGCCGCAGTGGAGCAATTCCCGGATATCCTCGTCGTTTTCCTCCGCCACAGGCAGCACCCTGCCCAGGTCCTCCTCCAGGAAATACTTCGCGTCCCCCAGGCACTCGCCGGGAGCCTGGGGCATCCGGCCCGCCGTCAGCTTGGGGAGGTTGACGCCTTCCGTCAGGGAGTGGGCCTTCACTACCACCTGAACTCCCTCCTCGATCTCCGTGAGAAAGTCGGCATATACCGCACCCCGGGCGGCAGTCACGTCCTCCCGGGCAGCAAAGGCGTCCACATCCTCCCGGGTAAAGCCCAGGGTGGACAGGAGCCGGAAATCGTAGAGTTCCTGCTCCTCCAGATATTTGATTCCGGTAGCCATCATATCCGGCTGGCAGGCCCGCAGTCCGGCGAAAAAGCCGACTCCCAGGCTCACAATGGCCAGAATCGCCAGATAGCGCCCCGCGCTTTGCCGGATTTCCCGCAGGGCGGAGCGAAGCAGCGTCTTTACCATTCGATCTCCTCCACCGGGGCGGGGCGGTCGTTGATATCCACCGACAGCACCGTCCCGTTTTTCACCTGGATCACCCGGTCCGCCATGGCGGTGAGAGCGCTGTTATGGGTGATGATGACCACCGTCATGCCGTTTTTCCGGCTCATCAGCTGCAAAAGCTTCAGGATGGATTTGCCCGTGTGGTAGTCCAGGGCCCCGGTGGGCTCGTCGCACAGCAGCAGCTGGGGATTCTTCGCCAGAGCCCGGGCAATGGCTACCCGCTGCTGCTCTCCTCCGGAGAGCTGGGCCGGGAAATTTCCCAGCCGTTCCCCCAGGCCTACGGAGCGCAGCACCTCCTCCGGGTTCAGGGGATGCTTGCAGATCTGAGCGGCCAGCTCCACGTTTTCCAGAGCGGTAAGATTGGGCACCAGATTATAGAACTGGAACACAAAGCCGATATCGTGGCGGCGGTAGGCGGTGAGCTGCCGGGGGGTGTAGGCGGAAACCTCCTCATCCCCCAGGAACACCCGGCCCTCGGTCAGAGTATCCATGCCGCCCAGGATGTTCAGCAGAGTGGTTTTCCCCGCGCCGCTGGGGCCCACGATGACGCACAGCTCCCCCTTTTCCACGGCAAATGTGGCATCCCGCAGGGCTTCAATCTCCACCTCGCCCATGCGGTAGACTTTTTTGACCCCTTCAAATCGGACAAATTTACTCATGATGTACACCCCGTTTGCAGCCCAGCGTAGGACAGCGAAAAATAAATCAAATTGATTATACCATAGAAGCGGGAAAAGTGGTGAAAAATTCGTAAAGGAATTTAGGAAAATTTCAGGAAGAGAGCGAAGCGCGGCAAGAGGGGAACAGGAGTCTCCGCGTCTGCCCGTCTAAGAAAATATCCGTACAAGGCTGAGCGGAAACAGTACACGGAATGACGGCCCTTCACTCAAAAAAGTTGCTGCATCCGTCACCACACCAAAAGGAGGGGAGCCCGTCTCCGACAGGCTCCCCTCCTTTTTCTATGCCAAACAGTCCGCACCGTCTTCAAACCTCCGCCCAAAGCCGGCGGATGGTCTCCACCGCGTGGGGAATATGCTCTCCTGTGGTCTCCTCCAGCATCAGGACAGTCTCCGGGTCGTACGCCTTGATCCGCCTGAGGATGGCGCCCATGTCCAGCTCGCCGGTGCCCAGCGGGACCTGCACGGGCCTCCGTCCTCTGGCGAAATTGCAGTCCTTCATATGAAACAGCTGGATCTCTCCCGCGAAGATGTCCAACCCCCTGTCCAGGATCCCCAGATACTCCATCTGATTGTCCGCATCCATGTAGTTATAGAGGTCAAAGATGACCCGAGTCTTCCGCCCGATCATCTTTCTTGCTCTGTCCAGAGTGTCCACATTCCAGCAGACGTGCCCCTCCGCGCCCTCCATGGCCACCGTACTCCCGCAGTCCGAGGCGATGTCGCACAGTTCGGAGAATGTTGCGGCCACCTTTTGCAGGGCCTCCTCCGTGCGGTTGCGGGGGTGGTAAACCCACGGGTCGCCGCTGTAGGAGCCGGTCTCCGATCCCACCACGCCGCAGCCCATGGCCCGGCAGCTGCGCAGATAACCCGCGAAGATATCACGGCCCCGGGCCGCCTTCTCCCTGTCCGGATGAACGGGATTGAAATAAGCGCCCACCAGCGGAATGATCTTCCCCGCACAGGAGAACGCGCCGCCGATCTCCGCCGCCTTTTCCTGTGTGATGGCGTTGGGCTCGTATGGGATGCCGT
>JAAZZJ010000104.1 GCA_014237695.1 Oscillospiraceae bacterium
CGGGTCCTGCGACCCCGTGGATGCCCTGGCCTCCCATGCCTCCCGGGAGCGGAAGCTGGAGATATTGAAGGACTCCGGCGCGGGGGCCTTCGCGGTGATCTGGTGCTGTGTGTGGTTTCTGCTGTATTTTGCCCTGCTGACGGAGCTGGAGAGTACCGCCACTGTGGCGGCCTGCTTCCTGCTCAGCCGGAGTCTCAGCGCCTGGGGGATTGAGCGTCTGCCCTCCGCCCGGCCCGTATCCGGTCCCCAATCAGGCATGGGGTCGGAATTGAAGCGGAGCAGCCGGTTCCCCTGGTGGATGCTGGGGGGATATCTGGCCCTCTGGGCCGGGGCGGTGTGGCTGTGGGGAGACCTGATCCCCGCGCTGGCGGCGCTGGCGGCTGCTGCTGCCGTCTACTTCCTGTACCGGCATGTGGCCCTGGGGCAGTTCGGCGGCTTCACCGGCGATCTGGCGGGATGGTTTTTGCAGCTGTGCGAGCTGGCCGTCTTAGCGGCGGCGGTGCTGGCGGAAAGGACAGGCGCGGTATGGTTCTGATTGTCGGCGGCATGGCCCAGGGGAAGCTGGACTTTGCCCGGCGGGAGCTGGGCGTCACCGCCTGGAACGAGGGGACCCTGGGGGAAGCGGACTGTGTCCGCAATCTCCAGCAGGTGATCCGGGATACGCCGGACTGGCAGGAGGCGCTGGAAACATGGTGTGCGGCCCACCCCGGCGGTGTGCTGATCTGCGACGAGGTGGGCTGCGGCGTAACCCCTCTCGTCCGGGAGGACCGGGACTGGCGGGAACAGGTGGGCCGGACCTGCTGCCGCCTGGCGGCGGAGGCGGAGGCGGTTTACCGGGTGTACTGCGGACTGGGGGTGCGGATCAAATGACGGTTTTCCTGCTGCGCCACGGACAGACCCGGGGCAATCTGGAGCGGCGGTACACCGGCTCCACCGATGAGCCCCTCTGTCCCCAGGGGAAAGCGGAGCTGGAGGGCGTCCGGCCGCCGGAGGCGGAGTACGTATATGTATCTCCCATGATCCGCTGTCGGGAGACGGCGGCGATTCTGTACCCGGGAATGGAGCATATAGCGGTGCCCGGCTTCCGGGAGACCGGTTTCGGCATTTTTGAGGGGCATACCTACGAGGAGCTGAAGGAGACCCACGCCTATCGCGCCTGGCTGGACACCGCCGGGGCGGTCCCCCCTCCCGGCGGAGAGAGCAAGGCGGCGGTCCGGCAGCGGGTGACGGAGGCCTTTCTCTCCCTGGCGGCAGGCCATGGGCCGGAGGACCGGGTGGCCCTTGTGGTCCACGGGGGAACTATCATGACCCTGCTTGAGGCCTTTGAAGCCAGCGGCCGTTTTTATGACTGGCAGCCTCCCAACGGCGGCGGCTGGCGGTGCCGCTGGCGGGACGGGGTGCTGACGGACGTGGAAAAATTGTAAAAAAGACCTCCGGCGCGGTTCTTTTCTCAGAGCCGCGCCGGTTTTTGTGCATCGACTATAAAATTTGTGCGTTCCCCCTTGACAAGTGCGTCTTATATGATTATAATGTACTTATACGATAAGTACACACAAAAAACAAGGAGGGGTTTTGTGGACATTATCATCAGCAGCAATACCAGCAAGCCAATATATGAGCAGATCACCTCACAGATCAAGGCCATGATTATGAGCGGCGAACTGCAGACCGGCGACCCGATTCCCTCGATGCGCGCATTGGCAAAATCAATTCATGTGAGCGTTATAACGGTTCAAAAGGCGTACGAGGATTTACAAAGGGACGGCTTTATCGAAACGACGGTTGGACGGGGAAGCTTTGTATCGGCACAGAATAAGGATTTTTATCAGGAGGAGCAGCAGCGGCGGGCCGAGGAGCATTTACAGGAAGCTGCTGATATCGGCAGAACCAGCGGCATTTCTGTGGAGAAGCTGATCGAATTATTAAGGCTGTTTTATGAGGAGGATTGAGTATGCAGAGCAACGCCTTGGTGGTAAATGACTTAACGAAAAGATATCCGGACTTTGTCTTGGATAAAGTTTCTTTTTCCGTTCCCTGCGGTACAATCGTTGGGCTGATCGGGGAAAACGGCGCGGGGAAAAGTACAACAATAAATGCCGTTCTCGGTATGATAAGCAGGGATTCCGGAAGTATTGAGCTTTTCGGGGAAGCAGATACGCAGTCCAATGACAGCATCCGCAATCAAATCGGGGTTGTCTTTGACGGAAACAACTATCCCGACGTTCTTTCCGCTCAAAAGCTGAATCGTGTTCTCAGAGAAATATACCGTACATGGGACGAAAGGAAATTTTTCGACTTATTGAAAAAAATGTCTTTGCCAGCGGATAAAAAAATCAAGGAATTTTCCAAAGGCATGCAAATGAAGCTCTCCATTGCGGCGGCCCTGTCGCACAATTCCAGGCTCCTGATTTTGGACGAAGCGACCAGCGGCCTTGACCCGGTTGTCCGTGATGATATTTTGGATATGTTTTTGGAATTTGTGCAGGACGAAAGCCATTCCATTCTGGTGTCCTCGCATATCACAAGTGATTTGGAAAAGGTCGCGGACTACATTGTTTTTATTCACAAGGGAAAGGTTGTATTTTGCAAATCCAAGGATGAGCTGCGGTACAAATACGGAATCATCCGATGCGGCGCCGCCCAATTTGACGCCATTGACAACGAGGAGGCAATCGCATACCGGAAGCAGGATTATGAGTGGGAAGTTTTAGTTGCAGATAGAGATCAGGCGCGCAGGAAGTATCCAAAAGCAGTGATCGACCCGGCTTCGATTGATGAAATCATGCTGCTCTATGTAAAGGGGGAAAGCAAATGAAAGGGCTGTTGCTGAAGGACTATTATTTGATTCGGTCTGTTCTCTATGTTATACTCGCGGTCTTTGCCGTCGTCGGAATCGGGATGTCTTTCCTGACCTCCACATGGGTGCTGACGGTTCTTGCAACCGTTATGCTCGGAATGATATCGGTAACGACAATCAACATGGATAAAAACTCAGGCTGGAGAAAGGTTTCTCTGGTTTTACCGGTACCCAGAAAAGCGATTTTGGACAGCAAATATATTTTGTACGCATCGCTCAGCGGAGCCGGCCTGCTTCTGGGGATCATTTTAAGTGTTGTGGTTTCCATATGCAAAGGTTCTCTTGACCTTTATTCCATGGCACTGTTTGCCAGCATCAGCATTGCTATGGCATTGCTCTCTGGAAGCATGACCATACCGCTCACCTTCCTTTTCAGCGAAGATAAAAGTATGTTGGGCCTGATTGCTGCATATCCCCTTTCCGCCGCAGTATTTGCGGGGGCCGCGCTTCTGATGGATAACAGGATCGCCGCATGCGGTCTGGTGGCCGCCGCAGGAGCAGCGCTCTATATTCTCTCTTGGGTCCTCTCGAGAAAACACATTGTAAAGAGAGATATCCGCTGATATCTTTTGATACAGGCCTTGTCCGTAAAATATCAAACCGCCCAGCCCGTCAAGTCATAAACTTGACGGGCTGGGCGGTTTTGGAACCAGGGCATCCATATTGATACTGCGGAACCAAAGGACGCGGCGGCGGACATATTCAGCTTCCGGTTCGGGCGGCTGCTTCCCCCGGCTCAGCATCTCGCCGCCGTCCGCTCCGCCACTGCCCGGTCAGGATTTTACCGGCGTGCCGCAGGCATCGCAGAAGCGCGCGTCCGCGGGCAGCTTTTTCCCGCAGCTAACGCAGAAAATCACATCTCCGGACGGCGCGGCCTTTTTCTGACTGCCCAGAATCTGACTCTCTTCCTCCTTGATCTGCTCCAGGCGATCCTTGAGGCCGGTCAGCTCGATCTGGATGGCCTTGATTTTCTGACAGGCGGCCTCCAGCTCCTCCTGGTCCGTGCCCCCGGACAGCCAGCTGTTGTAGCACTTTACTCCCAGGGCGCTCAGCTCCTGGTCCATGGTTTTCTGGGCGGTGGCGATGGCAGTGCGCACCCGGCTGCTCTCCACAATGGATTCCGATTTCACGCTGACTGCCGCCACTCCCTTATCCAGGGTGTCCTTGATGGATTTGAACATTGTATTGCCTCCCCATGCGTTTCTCCGCATCAGCCGAAGTAGCAGTAGTAGGTCTCGCTTCCCGCGACGTTGTTGACCCAGAAGGTATTGACATCACTGGCCAGCTTTTCGCTGTCCTTGCCGGTCCACAGGCGCAGATCGCCGTCGCTGATATACAGCACCCGGTTGGCCCCCAGATAGGCGATCTCTGCCAGGTCCGCTTCATCCGTGATCCGTGTGCCCTTTCCGTCCTTCATGAGGTACAGGGACCCTTCATTGATGTCCTTGCGGCTGTTGTATTTCTGGTCCTCGACTTTGAAAACGGCGCCGCTGTCCGCCAGGATGGTCACCTGGCAGGCGTCCTTGGCCACGGAGGTCTTCTCGCCATTTCCATAGCGCATCAGCTCGCCGGAGGAAGAATCGCTGTCCACATCGGTAAAGTAATACAGCACATCCTTGCCCTTCCAGGTCCCCACGGAGAGGCCCCGGTATTCCTCGTCGGTGATGGTGGAACCGGGGGTCAGCTCGTTTTTGTTCAGAGTATAGGCCTTCAGGATGCTCTCGCCGTCCTCGTAAAGGGACAGGACCGCCTCGCTGCCGTTGAGGACAAACAGACCGTCGACTTCGCTGTCCTCATCCAGCTTCATCGGGGACTCCACGCCGCCGATATTCTGGTACCACTCCCGTTCGGCCGTGCCCATGAGGTTGTAAACCTCATCCGCGTATGCCAGATCTTTCAGGTCGGCCACCTGGGATACCTCCTGCTCGCTCTTGGCATAGATGTAGATGCCGTCCGCCACGGAGCTGGTGGGCGTATAGGCCAGCCCCTCCGCCAGGGTGGTCTTCTCCCCGTTCTCATAGCGGCAGAGCGCGTAGGTCGTGACGTCATGGGCTGTCGCTTTCATGTACTCCCGCATGTAGTTCCGCTCCGCCACCTGCTCCCAGGTTTGATAGGCCGCGTTGTAGGCATCCCAGTCCACCGTCCAGCCCCAATAGCCCCAGGTCTGGAAGTCGTCGGTATCCGGCTCCTGCTCGCTGGCGTCGGCGACAGCCAGGGAGTCGCTGACGAAGTCGTACAGGGTGTGGCTTTCCGTCTCCGCAGTCAGGTAGGTGAAGGACACCTTGCCCCCGGACACCGCTACGCCAAATACGCTGGCTGCGCCGGACACCAGCTTGGTCTTATCCCCGCCGGGGACCTGACTGTAGACGTCATATGCCGTGGAACCCCATTCATCAAGTGGCTCCCCGGCCTTTCGGTAGACCAGAAGATCGTCCCCGAAGTAGTCCAGCTCGTCGTAATCCTTGAGAAGCTTCTCCTTCTCTCCGTTCTCCTTGATTTCCACCCGGTAGAAGGTCCTGGAGCCGTCGGAGGAATCCGTCTCGGAGTAGTAGGCGTAGGTCTCCGCGGCATTGACGCTGTAGCTGCCCAGGCCGCTGGCCAGCTTATAGCTGTCCTTGCCGTCGTATAAACGCAGCTGCTTGTCGCTGCCGCTGCCCCGGAGATACAGCGCGTTCCCATTGCTCAGCAGATCATAGGTGGACACGTTGGAGGAGATCTTCTCCGGAGAAGCGTCCTTCCTGCCGATTTTGGATACCTCGATCCGGAACAGGTCGCCGTTTCCGGTAGAGCTGTCATACTCCATGAAGTAAAGATATTTCCCGTTGGGGGAGAAGCGCACCCAGCTGGCCAGATCGTCCGTCAGCTCCTCTGCTTCAGTCTTGGCCTTCAGATCCTTCCGGAACATCAGCTCCTCATCGCCGGTGCGGAACACCACATTCTCCTTCCCGCCGCCCATGGAGGGAAGAAGCGTCACCACCGCAACCACCAGCGCGATGACCGCCAGAACGGCCGCCAGCAGGATCAGCACTGTGCCCCGGCCCTTCTTCCGGCCCAGGATCGGGGGCTTTCCGCCCTCCTGGAACCCCGGCTGGGCAATGGGCTGCACCTCCGGCACGGGCGCCACCGCCACCGGTACGGGCGCCGCTGGGGGCTCCAGCGCCGCCGTCAGGTCGTCCACAACCGGCTCCGGTCCGGACTCCGGCGGAATATTCTCCCGGGGCTCCTCCGGCTCCCGGGGCTCCTGGGGCACTGACGGAACAGGCTCTGCCGGGGGAACGATGGGCTCCGGCTGCACCGGGGCTTCCTCCGGCCGGGAAACAGGGGTTCCGCATCCGCCGCAGAACCTGGCATTTTCAGGAATCTCCCTCCCGCAATTCTTACAAAACACGCATCCATACCTCCTGATTTTTTTCATATGCAGATTGATTCCAGACTATACCGTTTATTATAACAGACTTTCCCTATAATTCAACAGAATTCTACATTTTTCTCCCAAACACGCTCTCTCCGCAGCGGACAGATGGGGAAAAGGGCTTCACCTGACGGCCGCGATATGGTATACTGGTGAAAAACAAGAAAACGAGGAAGCTCCATGAAGAAACTTGTTGCCGGCATCCTGGCCCACGTGGACGCGGGAAAGACCACCCTGTCCGAGGCCCTTTTATATAAAACCGGCGCCATCCGCTCCCTGGGCCGGGTGGACCACCGGGACGCCTTTTTGGATACGGAGGACCTGGAGCGGGAGCGTGGCATCACCATCTTCTCCAAGCAGGCGGTGTTCTCCCTTGGGGACCGGGAGGTCACCCTTCTGGACACCCCGGGGCATGTGGACTTCTCCTGTGAGATGGAGCGCACCCTGCAGGTCCTGGACTGCGCCGTACTGGTCGTCAGCGCCGCCGGCGGGGTCCAGGCCCACACCCTGACCCTCTGGCGGCTGCTGGAGAAGCGGCGGGTTCCGGTGTTCCTGTTCATCAACAAGATGGATCTGGCGGGCGCGGACCGGGAGGCCCTGCTGGCCTCCCTGCGGGAGCGGCTGGGGGAGGGCTTCGTGGACTTCGGCGGAGACCCCGAAGCGCTGTACGAGGAGGCCGCCACCGCCAGCGAGGAGGCCCTGACGGAGTATCTGGAGACCGGCGCGCTGTCGGATGCCGCCCTGGCGGCGCTGATCGGGCAGCGGGCGGTGTTCCCCTGCTGGTTCGGCTCGGCGCTGAAGCTTACGGGGGTGGACGAATTTCTGGCGGGGCTGGCCCGGTACGCCCCCCGGCCCGTCTATCCGGAGGACTTCGCCGCCCGGGTGTATAAGATCGGCCGGGACCCCCAGGGGGTGCGGCTCACCTATGTGAAGATCACCGGCGGCAGCCTGCGGGTGAAGGGTCTCCTCTCCGGCGCGGACGCCCGGGGGGAGCGCTGGGAGGAAAAGGCGGAACAGCTGCGGGTCTACTCCGGTGAGAAATTCCGGACACTGGAGGAGGCGGAGGCAGGGACGGTCTGCGCCGTCGCCGGACTGACCGCCACCTTCCCCGGTCAGGGGCTGGGCGGGGCGGAGGACGGCGCACCGCCGGAGCTGGAGCCGGTGCTGAACTATCAGCTCCTGCTGCCGGAGGGGACGGACCCCCACACGGCCCTGCAAAAGCTCCGCCAGCTCTCGGAGGAGGATCCCCAGCTCCACATCCTCTGGAACGAACGCCTCCAGCAGATCCACGTGCGCCTCATGGGACAGGTCCAGCTGGAGGTCCTGCGGCGGCTCATCGCCCGGCGCTTCGGGCTGGAGGTGGACTTCGGCGCGGGGGGCATCCTCTACAAGGAGACCATCGCCGCCCCCGTGGAGGGTATCGGCCACTACGAGCCCCTGCGGCACTACGCGGAGGTCCACCTGCTGCTGGAGCCCCTGCCCCGGGGCGGCGGCCTCCAGTTCGCCACGGTATGCAGCGAGGATAAGCTGGACCGGAACTGGCAGCGGCTGGTATTGACCCATCTGGCGGAAAAGGCCCATCTGGGGGTCCTCACCGGGTCCCCCATTACGGATATGCGCCTCACCCTCACGGCGGGCCGGGCCCACCTCAAGCACACCGAGGGCGGCGACTTCCGGCAGGCTACCTACCGGGCGGTAAGACAAGGGCTCATGGGGGCTCAGAGCGTTCTGCTGGAGCCCTGGTACGATTTCCGGCTGGAGCTGCCCGGGGAGTGCCTGGGCAGAGCCATGAACGACATACAGCAGATGGGGGGCCGGTTCGATTCCCCGGAGGCACTGGGGGAGACGGCCCTGCTCACCGGCAGC
>JAAZZJ010000105.1 GCA_014237695.1 Oscillospiraceae bacterium
CGTCTTATATTATTGAAGCGATTAAAGGCAAGAAAGTACGTGAGCAAGAAGTGCAACGGGAAAAAGGGCATTGTGGTGTGCAACATCGGCGACGGCTCCCTGGGCCGGGGGCCTGTGTGGGAGGCCATGAACTTCGCCTGCATGGACCAGTTCCACACTCTCTGGGAGAAGGGGCAGGACCGGGGGATGCCCATCCTCTACAACATCTTCAACAACTCCTACGGCATGGGCGGCCAGACCAGGGGGGAGACCATGGCTTACGACATGCTGGCCCGGATGGGCTCCGGCGTGTCCCCCACCCAGCTCCACGCCGAGCGCATTGACGGGTACAACCCCCTGGCGGTCATTGACGCTATGGAGCGCAAGCTGGCCCTTCTCCGGGAGGGCAAGGAACCCGTGCTGCTGGACACCATTACTTACCGCCTCTCCGGCCACTCCACCTCCGACCAGAACGCCTACCGCACCAAGGAGGAGATCGAGGCCTGGCGGGCCGTCGACCCCATCGCCACCTACCGCCGGTCCCTGGTGGAGGCGGGAGTCGCTCCCGACAGCCGCTTTGAGGAGATTATGGCGGAGACTGTGGACCGCATGACCCGGATCTGCAGGCACGCCAGCGATCCCGGTGTGTCCCCCTATGCCGGTTTTGACAGCGATCCCGCCTATTTGGAACGCCTCATGTTCTCCAACGGGAAGGTCCCCTCCTTCGATACCGCCCGCCAGCCGGAGGCAACCACTCCCAAGGAGGAGTGCCCCCTGTGGCAGAAGATCCGGAGCAAGGAGCGCGCCCCCTTCACCAGGGACGGCAAGAGCGTGAGCAAGATGAAGCTCTTCAACCTCCGGGACGGCATCAGCGAGGTCATCCTGGACAAATTCTATGAGGATCCTACCCTGGTGTCCTACGGTGAGGACGTCCGCGACTGGGGCGGCGCCTTCGCCATCTACCGGGGCATGGCGGATTCTATCCCCCGCAGCCGCCTGTTCAACGCCCCCATCTCCGAAGCGGCCATCGTGGGCACCGCCGTGGGCTATGGCATGTGCGGCGGACGCGTTATCGTGGAGCTGATGTATGCCGACTTCATCGGCTGCGCGGGAGACGAGATCTTCAATCAGCTCTCCAAGTGGCAGGCCATGTCCGCCGGGATTCTGAAAATGCCCGTGGTGCTGCGGGTGTCCGTGGGCTCCAAGTACGGCGCCCAGCACAGCCAGGACTGGACCGCCCTGTGCGCCCACATCCCCGGCCTGAAGGTCTGCTTCCCCGCCACCCCCTGGGAGGCCAAGGGCCTCATGGAGTCCGCCCTCAACGGCACGGACCCGGTGGTGTTCTTCGAGAGCCAGCGCATTTACGACGTGGGCGAGCAGTTCCACGAGGGCGGCGTGCCCGCGGGCCGGTATGAGATCCCCATCGGGGACACCAACCTGATCCGTCAGGGCAGGGACCTGACCATCATCACCATCGGCGCGGCCCTGTACCGTGCGGTGGACGCCGCCAAGGAACTGAGCGAGAAGTACGGCCTGGAGGCGGAGATCATCAACCTCCACTCTCTGGTGCCTCTGGATTACACGAAGGTCATCGAGAGCGTCCGCAAGACCGGCAGGGTAGTCCTCACCAGCGATGCCTGTGCCCGTGGCTCCTTCCTGGAGGATGTGGCCCAGAATATCACCCAGCTGTGCTTCGACGATCTGGATGCGCCTCCCGTGGTGGTGGGTGCGAAAAACTGGATTACGCCGCCCTTTGAATTCGACCACTATTTCTTCCCCCAGGCATCCTGGATATTGGACGCCATTCATCAGCAGATCCTGCCCCTGCCCGGGTATGTGCCCGGCCAGAGCTGGACCGAAGCCGAGCAGATGCGCAGGGCGAAGCTGGGCGTGTAAGAACAGACAGATTTTTCAGAACGCCGGACCCGAAAGGGGTCCGGCGTTCCTTTGACAAAAGAGCAGTCTGTGTGTATAATAGGGCATAGCACGAAAGACCTACGCCCGGGCGTACTTTGACGCAAAGACGGACGCCGGACGGGAGCGGCGCATTGCCTGGATGGCGGACAGGCTGGACCGGAATCTGAAGCCGATGTGACCCCGTGCGAAATAAAAAACCGGAAAAGGCGGTGAGTAAGTGGCGAACAAGAACAGGTATCAGTTTGAAAGCAGAATCCATGTCTACCGCGCCACAAAAAGAATGACACAGCAGGAGCTTGCCGACCTGGTGGGCGTTTCAAGGCAGACGGTCATGCAGCTGGAACGGAACCGCTATAATCCGTCCATGCTGCTTGCTTACAGCATAGCGCGGGTGTTTGATGTTACCATTGAGGACCTGTTTGATTTTAAGGAGGGACAGCAGTGATCGAATGGCTGACGGTTTTATTTGACAGCAGGGTCTTTCTGCAGGCAAACGCGATCCTTGGGTTCGTGCTTCTGGGCTTTTTTATATTCTTCTATTTTTCCAGGGAGGGAAGGGACGAACGGGGACGGGGGCTGATCGCCACGGCTTCCCTGGCGGCCTTCATTGTGCTGTTTGTTCTCTTGAATGTTGGCGCATTTTTCTTTGGCTGGGCGATGGATAATATCGTCCGGCTGGCAAATCTCATACAGACCGTTTATACCCTGTTTCTTTTATCGGCTGATATCGCGCTTCAGATGCTGAAAGACCTGGCAGGCGATACACAGTAACAGCGTGAAGGGTACGGTACCGCCGCAGGCATAACGCCTGCGGCGGTATTTTCTGCCTTTGCGTGGGGAGAAAACAGATATAGTTGACACACTTGAAAATCGGTAAAGTTTGGCGGCTAAAATGGGGCGTGGACTGCGTTGCCGTCCTTGGCGGGCGTCAGCCCGCCTGCGTCCTCCGCCTTGCCATACCACATTTTCCCTCGCCTCCGTTTTACCGATTCCCAAGTGCATCGACTATATTCCGGAACAGATCACCGTTCAGCCAGGCTTTTCGTGGAATTTCCCATTGCAAATCAGGGAAATTGTGCTATACTACTAAATTGTATAGTTGTGTGCATTTCACTCTCACGAAAGAGGAGCTTATCATAATGGGTTTGATTACAAAAATTTTTGGTACCTACAGCGAACGGGAGCTGAAGCAGATCTATCCCATCGCGGATAAGATCGAGGCCATGGAGCCGGAATACAAGGCTATGACCGATGCTCAGCTCACCGCCAAGACCGCCGAGTTCAAGGAACGCCTCGCCAGGGGCGAGACACTGGATGATATCCTGCCCGAGGCCTTTGCCACCGTGCGGGAGGCCTCCGTCCGGGTTCTGGGGATGCGGCCCTTCCGGGTGCAGCTGGTGGGCGGCATCGTCCTCCACCAGGGGCGCATCGCGGAAATGAAGACCGGCGAGGGCAAAACGCTGGTGGCAACTCTCCCCGCCTACCTCAACGCCCTGACGGGCAGGGGAGTCCACATCGTCACCGTCAACGACTACCTGGCAAAATACCAGAGCGAGTGGATGGGCAAGGTATACCGCTTCCTGGGCCTCACCGTGGGGCTCATCATTCACGACATGGATAAGCCCGCCCGGCAGAAGGCCTATGCGGCCGATATCACCTACGGCACCAACAACGAAATGGGCTTCGACTACCTCCGGGACAACATGGCGCTGTACGCCGGGGAGCTGGTTCAGCGGGGCCACAATTTCGCCATCGTGGACGAGGTGGACTCCATCCTCATCGACGAGGCCCGGACCCCGCTGATTATCTCCGGCATGGGGGAGAAGTCCACCCAGCTCTACGACATGGCGGAGATGTTTGTCCGGCCCCTGAAGAAGCTGGTTATCGCCGAGACCGACGACAAGGCCGAGGAGGACGTGAACATCGACGCGGACTACGTGGTGGACGAGAAGGCGCGCACCGCCACCCTCACCGCCAGGGGCATCGCCAAGGCGGAGGAGTTCTTCCACCTGGAGAACCTCTCCGACCCGGAGAACTCCACCATCAACCACCACATCAACCAGGCAATCAAGGCCCACGGCGTGATGAAGAAGGATACCGACTACGTCATCAAGGATGGGCAGGTCATTATTGTTGACGAGTTCACCGGCCGCCTTATGTTCGGCCGGCGGTACAGCGAGGGCCTCCATCAGGCCATCGAGGCCAAGGAGCGGGTCAAGGTGGAGCGGGAGAGCAAGACCCTGGCTACCATTACCTTCCAGAATTACTTCCGCCTGTATACCAAGCTCTCCGGTATGACCGGTACCGCCCTCACCGAGGAGGAGGAGTTCGGCGCCACCTATAAGCTGGATATTGTCGAGATCCCCACCAACAAGCCCATGATCCGTCAGGACGATCATGACGTGGTCTACAAGACCGAGGAGGCTAAGTACAAGGCGGTCATCGAGCAGGTCAAGGAGTGCCATGCCAAAGGCCAGCCGGTGCTGGTGGGCACCGTGTCCATCGAGAAGAACGAGGCCCTTTCCAAGCTGCTGAACAAGGCGGGCATCAAGCACAACCTCCTCAACGCCAAGAACCACGAGAGGGAGGCGGAGATCATCGCCCAGGCGGGCCAGCTGGGGGCCGTCACCGTGGCTACCAATATGGCGGGCCGCGGCACCGATATCATGCTGGGAGGCAACGCGGACTATCTGGCCCAGGGCGACCTGCGCCGGGCGGGTCTTACCGACGAGCTGATCGCCGAGGCAACCGGCTACGCCGAGACCAGCAACCAGGAGATCCTGGACGCCCGGAAGCTCTATCAGGACTGTCTGGCCAAGCGCAAGGCGGAGATCGCCGGCGAGGCCGACAAGGTCCGTGAGGCCGGCGGACTGTTCATCATCGGCACCGAGCGCCATGACTCCCGGCGCATTGACAACCAGCTCCGGGGCCGTGCCGGCCGTCAGGGAGACCCCGGCGAGAGCCGGTTTTACCTGAGCCTGGACGATGATCTGATGCGCCTGTTCGGCGGGGACCGGATCACGGGACTCATGGAGCGCCTGGACCTGGGAGAGGACATCCCCATTGAGAACAAGATGCTCACCAAGGGCATTGAGAACGCCCAGACCAGCGTGGAGTCCCGGAACTTCCAGTCCCGCAAGAGTACCCTGGAGTACGACGATGTCATGAACAAGCAGCGGGAGATCATCTACAGCCAGCGCAAGAACGTTCTGGACGGCACGGACCTGCAGAAGGATATCTCCGGCTTTATCGGAAACATCATCTCGGAGACTGTCCACAATGCTTTCGGGGAGAGCAAGAGCATCGATCAGGAGGGCTACCGGGCCATGATGGGGGCGCTGGAGGGCTCCTTCTTCCCCAAGTACGCGGTGAAATTCTCTCCGGAGGAGATTGAAAAGACCAGTGCGGAAACCTTCATCGAGGCGTTCACCGCCAAGGCGTTGGAGACCTACGCCGCCAAGGAGGCGGACATCAACAAGGCCAGGGAAGCCAACCCCGGCATCCCCGACATGCGGGAGCTGGAGCGTGTGGTGATGCTCCGTGTGGTGGATGAGTATTGGATGGAGCATATTGACGCCATGCAGGACCTCCGTCAGGGCATCCGGCTCCAGGCCTACGCCCAGTCCAACCCGGTGGACGCCTATAAGCGGGAGAGCCTGCATATGTTTGAGGAGATGGTGGCCGCCATCCAGGAGGAGACTGTCCGGCGGCTGTACTCCATGCGTCTGAAGACCAACCAGGAGGTCAAGCGGGAACGGGTGGCCAGCGGGATCACCGAGGGCCGCGGGGACGGCACCGTGAAGAAGCAGCCCCGCCGGGTCCAGAAGGTAGGACGGAACGACCCCTGCCCCTGCGGCAGCGGGAAGAAATATAAAAAGTGCTGCGGGAGAGATGAATAAAGGTGGATACGTGGGAATTTCTGAACGGCGTGTATGAGCCGCTGTTCCATCGGGTGCAGTCTATCGGCAGACGGCTGGCCATCGAGGGCTACGCCGCCAAGTGGAGCTGGTACAACCTCCATGCCTCCCGGCGGGGAAACGAATACAAGGTGGAGTATTTTCCCATTCCGGTTATCAACGTGGGGACATGGTGCGATGTGATTATCGAGCTGGAGTCCATCTGTGTGGACACCCACCTCACCAACGAGCAGGCCCGCGCCTTCCGCTGGAACCGGCTGATCTGGCCCTTTGAGCTGTACGGTGTAGAGAACTACACGGAGGACCTGTATGTCCCGGGGATGCCCCGGAGCGAGCTGCCGGAGCGCATCGCGAAATATGGCGGAGAAATTGGCATAGCCTTTTCGATGCCCTGGGACTGCAAGGACGGGGAGATCGTGGAGATCGTCAACGCCTGCCGGGAGTGGGATGCCCACGTGCGAAAATGACCGGCCGGGAGGCCGCCGTCAAAGGCGGCCTCCCGGTTTGCTTGACAGGAGGACAGAATGGAGATCATCAATATCGAAACGCCCCGGCTCCGGCTTCGGGCGTTCACTATGGAGGACTTCGACGCCCTCTGGGAGATTTTCGGGGACCCGGTGGTGATGGAGCATGTGGCCCCCTATACGGAGGAGGAGACCCGGGAGTTTCTGCGGACCTTCTGCGTGGAGCGGGACCCGCCCGGGGCCTGCGCCGCCGTTCGGAAGGAGGACGGAAGGCTCATCGGCTATCTTCTCTGCAAACAGATCGACGAGCCCGGCATCTACGAGCTGGGCTGGATTTTCCGCCGGGACGTCTGGCGGCAGGGCTACGCCTATGAGGCGGTCTCCGCCCTGATGGACCATCTCTTCCGGGTCCGGGGGGTCCACAAGGTCATGGCGGAGACGGAGGATGCCGTCCGCTCTCTGGGGCTCATGAAAAAGCTGGGCCTCCGGCATGAGGGGCTGTTCCGGAAGCACTGTCTGGTCCAGGGCGGCAGATGGCTGGACCTCTACTGGTGCGGCCTGCTGCGGGAAGACTACCTGAATTAGGAGGATGCCTATGTCGTTTCAAACCCGCGACCACAACGGCGTGGTCTATCATACCTCGTCCATCCTGGACGCCCCGGGCCTGATCCACGGCTTTTCCACCCGCCTGGGAGGCGTCAGCGAGGGACCCTTTGCGTCCCTGAACTTCCGGGGCGGCGGGCCGGAGCCGGACGTCCGGGAAAATGTCCGGGAGAACTACCGCCGCTTCTGCGAGGCCCTGGGGACGGACGTTCATGATGTGGTTCAGTCCCAGCAGGTCCATGAGGACACGGTGCGCCATGTCACCGGCGCGGACCGGGGCAAGGGGCTCTTCGCCGCCACGGACTACACCGCCGACGCCTTGGTCACCGACGAGCCGGGGCTGAGCCTGATGGTTTTCTCAGCGGACTGCATCATTTTGCTGCTCCACGACCCGGTGACGGGCTCCATCGGCGCGGTCCATGCCGGATGGCGGGGGACCGCTCTGGATCTTCCCGCCAAGGCGGTGAGGAAAATGGGCCGCCTCTTCGGTGCGAGGCCAGAGGACATCCGGGTGGCCGTCGGCGCGGGCATCGGCCCCTGCTGCTTCGAGACCCATGACGATGTGCCCAACGCCATGCGCTCCGCTTTCGGCGGCGGAGCGGAGGACTACATCCGGCCCCGCGGGGAGAAGTGGACCGTAGACTTGAAGGGGCTCAACGCCTGGCGGCTGCGGGAGGCGGGGGTCAGAGAGGAGAATATGGATGTCTGTCCCACCTGCACCGCCTGCCGGACGGACCTCTACTGGAGCCACCGGATCACCGGGGACCGGAGGGGAGTCCAGGGAGCCCTCATCGTCCTGGCAGGGGAGGAGGGACGGGGATGAAGCGCCGCCTTGCCCTTCTGCTGGCAGCGGTGCTGCTCCTGGGCGGCTGCGCCTCCCTGCCGGAGGCGGATGAGCTGGAAGAGGAGTGGGAGGACTACCAGCAGTTCCCCCGGCAGGAGGCGGACGAAGAGGAGAAGCCGGCGGAGCCGGTACATCCCGCCGCTTTCTCTCTGCCCTACCACCGGGATCACACCCTGGACCCCGTCACCTGCGGCGAAGGGATTCAGGAGACGGCGGCGTCCCTGCTCTATGAGCCGCTGTTTGTATTGGACGGGAGTTTCCAGCCGGAGGCGGTGCTGTGCGAGAGCTTTGGCTGGGACAGCACCGGGCCGGTCTGTACGCTGACGCTCCGGGAGGGTGTAACCTTCTCCGACGGCTCCCTGCTTACGGCCCGGGACGCGGCGGAAACCC
>JAAZZJ010000106.1 GCA_014237695.1 Oscillospiraceae bacterium
TGGTGAGGCGGCCCACGTAGGGAAACAGATTGGGGGCGCGGCCCGCCCAATAGGCGGGATCGCCGTTCCAGAGATATTCCGTGCCATCGGCGGCGGTGATGGACATGAGCTGGGCGCCCAGCCCGTCGATGGCTACGGTCAGGGCATCGTTATGGATGGTATACAGCATCAGGGGATCCTCCCTTGCAGAATTTTGCGTGGTGATGAAGTGTATGGGCGCGCCGGAGGACCGGCAGCTCCTGAACAGCATGATACTAGACTATTTTCCAAATTGCAAGGGGGGCATGGAAATAACCGGGAGTATTTTTTCGCCCGGCAGGCCGTTCGGCATCAGCCGAATGACGCCCCTTCACGCAAAAAAGCGGCATAACCGCTTTTTTGCGTGAAGGGGCGGAAAGAAATCCTACTCCAGCACATACCGGGTCACGCCGAACAGCCGGGCCAGCCGGAGCTTGGCTGCCATGCTCTCCTCGCTCTGATACCAGACGGTTGCCGTCTGATAGGCGTTGGGGGCGTAAATACAGTAGGCGCTCTCATACCGCTCGGAATAAGAAGCGGCGGCATCCTTGTTCTCCAGCACCTTCTGGACTTCCTTGGCGGAAATCAGCTCGCTGCCCGCCACGGGGCTGCCGCCTGCATCCGTAATGGTGCGCACGCCGCCGGCCATCAGGCGCAGGGCGGCGCCGGACATATCGTCCCCGCCGGTCTTCATCCGCCGCAGGGTGGCATACAGCTCCGGCAGGGGCTCCAGAGGCGTGATGGGCATCTCATCCCCTGTCTGGGCGATGGGGGTGCTGATGGTAATCAGCCGGTAGTCTCCGGCGGCGGAGAGCTGGGTGGAGGCGGCGGAAAGCTGGTCGTGAACCCGCACCAGCACGGCGGCGGCCTGTTCCCGGGTGGCAAAGGCGTCGGGCTCAAAGCGGTTGCTTCCCGTGCCCCCCATGATGCCCAGGTCGTAGGCCACGGTGATGAATCCACGGTTTACCGCCACGTCGGTGAAGGGGACGCTGTAGCCGTCCGCGGTCCCGGCCAGGGAGGTGTACCCCAGGCCACGCACCAGCATGGAGGCCATCTCCCCCCGGGTCAGCTCCTCCTCGGGGCGGAAGGTGTGGCTGGAGGCGGCCACCGCGTCGTTGGCCAGGACGGTCTCCACGGCGGCGTAGTACCAGCTGCCGGGTGCCACGTCGGTGTAGGAGGGCTGTCCGGGACGGACCTCCTCCCAGCCGAACAGCCGGGTGAGGGCGGTGGCGAAAGCCGCACGGGAGATCGGGCGGCCCAGACCGAACTTGCCGCCGCCTACACCCTGGAAGAGTCCCAGCTCTGTGGCCCGGGCCACATCCGCGGCGGCCCAGTGGTTTTCGGGGACATCGGCGTAGCTCCCGGCGGCCTGCGCCTCGGGCAGGAGGCCCAGAGTCAGCAGCCCTGCCAGCAGCCATATCATGAGACGTTTTTTCATAAGTCACTCCTCGCTTCTTAGAACCTGCATACAAAGGTGTTGAACGTCGTCTGGGCGGATCTTTTACCCATCCAGCATCCCCCACCTGTGAATACAGGTTCTTAATGGGTGAAAGCTATTTTAACAGATTTTTTCCCGGGAGTCAAATGTTCAGACAGGATGTCCCATTTCCCGGCAAAAGGTTAGCGGATTGGGGGATATTCGCCGGGCCGTGCCGCGGGGCGCGGGGCGGAGGGAGGCGTTCACAAAATGTTCATTTGACAAATCTACTGTTTTGTAGTATAGTCCTTTTTAGGATTTAATCCCATTAAGGAGCGAGACCGATGGCGGACAGAAACACCATCCAGAAGGAAATCATATATCAAACCCTCTGCGGCCTGCGCTGCCACCCCACCGCCTCTCTGGTATATGACCATGTCCACCGGGAACACCCCACCATCAGCCGTTCCACGGTCTACCGGGTGCTGTCCCGGATGGCGGAGGAGGGAAAAATTCTGCGTCTGGACCTGGCGGGGGACGACAGCCGCTATGACGGCGAGACCTGTGCCCACAGCCATATCCGGTGCCGCCGCTGCGGCGCCATGGCGGACCTCCCTCAGCCGGAGGTAGGTCCCCCGGAAAAGGACGGCGGCTTCCTCATCGAGGCCTGCGCCGTGATGTACCGGGGATTGTGCCCGGACTGCCGCCGGGAGGCGGAAAAACTCTGTTAGCTACGCCGGCAAGGCGTCTATAAAATTTATGCAGGATATTTATTTGAAAAGGAGATTTTTACTATGAAGAAGTGGGTTTGCCCTGTTTGCGGTTATGTTCATGAGGGTGACGTGCCCCCCGAGAAGTGCCCCCAGTGCGGTGTCCCCGGCGCGAAGTTCACCGAGCAGAAGGGCGAGATGAGCTGGGCTGCCGAGCATGTGGTGGGCGTGGCCAAGGGCGTTGACGAGCGGATTCTGGACGGCCTGCGCGCCAACTTCAACGGCGAATGCTCCGAGGTGGGCATGTACCTGGCGATGGCCCGCGTAGCCCATCGGGAGGGTTATCCCGAAATCGGTCTGTACTGGGAGAAGGCCGCTTACGAGGAGGCCGAGCATGCCGCCAAGTTCGCCGAGCTGCTGGGCGAGGTAGTCACCGACTCCACCAAGAAGAACCTGGAGATGCGTGTTGAGGCCGAGAACGGCGCCACCGCCGGCAAGATGGAGATCGCCAAGCTGGCCAAGGAGCTGGGCCTGGACGCCATCCACGACACCGTCCACGAGATGGCCCGGGACGAGGCACGCCACGGCAAGGCGTTCAAGGGCCTGCTGGAGCGTTACTTCGGCTAAGACGCGGAGGGGTGCTGCGCTATGAAGATTCGTATTGATAAGGACATCGTGGAGATCATCCCCGAGCACGCCTCCGAGGCCGCGGAGCTGGAAGCCCTCTGGATCAAGATGGGCAACTGCACCGGCGGCACCAAGCGGCTGGAGCCCATGGGGACCTATATGAAGGCGGAGGACAAGTCGGCTAAGTTCCACATCGAGGGCCTTACCGCCGAGGAGGCCAAGGCCCAGCCCACCGTGCTGGCCCCCTATGACACCGACGTCTACTGCTATCTCTGCAACCGCACCGAGCATATTAAGGCCGGAGAGCCCATCCCCGTCTGCTGCGGCAGGCTGATGGAGATTCTGGACTGAGCCAAAGAACGAGAGGGGAAACGGGGAAACCTGTTTCCCCCTTCTTTTCGGAAAAGGTATAGCCTATGGACAGAAACGGCGCGGGGCGGGATTACTCCCGCCCCGGTGCTATGTAGGCATTACAGCCCCAACAACTGCTTTTTCTTTGCGTCAAACTCTTCCTGCGTGATAACGCCACTGTCCAACAGGTCTTTGAATTTTTTTAATTCATCGGCGGCAGAGGTTCCCCCCCTGGTATCTGCTTTTGTAGTCTTTGCTTCGTTTACACGTTTACGGATATCTTCGTAAATACCGGGCATTTCCTCTTTCAATTTTTTATATTTTGCTGTTCCAACAGTAGCTGAGAAAATAAAACTATTTTCACTTACAAAATTATTTCCACTATGGGAACCTGGATATTCAAATTGTAAATATCCAGTTGTCATTCCCAAATTCTTGAATTGTACAGAGGTAATATCCTTAAAATAAAATTCCTTATCACCAGTGAGCAAACTTCCAAACATGGCTCCTTTAGCGCCGCCTTTAGATGAAATAACACATCGGTCAGGGTAGACTTTCAAAATCTTGCCCATATTTCCATCATATTCATAAATCATTTCGTTCATTTTATTTATCACCTCATCATTATTTTAGAGCTATACTAAAGCACAGTCATAGATAGTCGATGAATCAACTATCCTTTTCCCGCTTCACGGGCTTTTTCCCGGTCTTAACGCCCTTGTCGGAACCAGCAATCACTTTACAACCTTGTCCTCCGCCCGGAGCATAGTTTCTTTCATGGCCTGTCGAACTGATCTGTCACATAGGTTTCCGCCGTCCACTTTGTCTTGGAGCCGCCGCAAGCATGAGTGCTTAAAACCTTTTCATTTTTCAGTTGCCTCCTGTAATACAGAGTGATAGTCTTAACGACAGTTAATTGTATTATATTTTGCACCTATTTGTCAAGCTATAATTCATTACAGATTGAGAGGTGCGGCAATATGAAAGGTGAACCCTTGAAGATCAAGAGGCGCGGCGAGGACGGGAACAAGGTCATTACCGTTCGGATCAGAGAAGATACCCTTGACGCGCTGGACAAAATCGCAGCGGAAACAAACCGTTCGCGCAACGAGTTAATCAACATCATTCTTAGTCATGGCGTGCAAAATCTGGAAATTGAGTAGCCAGACAGGGGACAAAACAAAATACAATACTATCATTATTAACAATAGCACACATGACACGGGAATACAATTAACTGGCTGCATAGTATTCCAACAAAAGGCACAAGGAGGATTTTTGCGTCCTTGTGCCTTTATTTTGCCGCATCCGCCGTTTTCGGCTGTTTCCGCCGTGATTTTGTGTCGGTCGGGAAATCCGCCGGGAAAACCGGCACTGAAAAATCAACATGAAATTTTCCCCAAGTCATCCCACCGGCAGCCCGTTGCTACCCATTTTGCATCCGTTTTGTCAGTCAGCAGTTCTAAGAGCCTGTTTAAAATCTCCCCGCGCACGTCTTGGCGGTGGATTTTCCGCCCGGACTTCGTTAAAAACCCTTGCAATCCGTCAGGATTGCTGCGGCTTTTTGCCTCGCCGGGCAAAAAATCAGCTCACCAAGCCGCACACGTTGAGATATTAAACAGGCTCTAAAAGTATTATTTTTTCATAAATACGGCCCGATATAGTTAATAGCATTTTGAGCGATATCCCACGGCAGGAGTGCATATAGTCGAAGCAGTTGAAAATCGGTAAAAAGGAGAATGTTATGCCCATTGAAACCATCCCGCAGCCGGAGCTGCTGCCGGTATCCGGCAGCCTCCGCCTGCGAAAATATGGCGGCTGCCACACCTTCGCCCTCTCCTGGTATCTGGACCCGGAGACCGTCTGGCTGGTGGACGGCGGCAGAGACCTCTACACACCGGAGCTGCTCAACAAGATGTACGCCCATCAGGATACCCACGGGGAGCTGTACTTTATTGAGGCGCTGGAGGCGGACGGCTGGCGGCCTGTGGGAGACGTATGCCTCTCCCCGGATGACTTTGCCATCGTTATCGGGGAAAAAGCGTACAGGGGCAGAGGCATTGGCCGGGCGGCGGTCTCCGCTCTGATCGAACGCGCCCGCTCCCTGGGCTGGAGGCAGGTCCGGGTAGGCGATGTCTACGATTTCAACGCCGGGTTCCGGCGGCTGTTTACCGCTCTGGGCTTCCGGGAGGAGGCCAAGACAGAAAAAGGGCGCAGCTATGTGCTGACCCTCTGAAAGGAGTACCTGCATGGACATCATTGCCGCCATTTCCACAGGCCCCGCCCTCTCCGCCATCGGCATCGTCCGGGTGTCGGGAGAGGGCTGTTTCGCCCTGTGCGACAGAGTATTTCACCCTCTGTCGGGCCGGCCATTTTCCGCCGCCCGGCCCCGCGAAATGGTCCTGGGCCGCCTGTTGGACCGGGAGGGCGCTTCCATCGATTCCTGTCTGGCCGTCCGGTTCCCCGGACCGGGAAGCTACACCGGGGAGGACTGCGCCGAGTTCCACTGCCACGGCTCCCCGGTGGTGCTGGGGGAAGCGCTGGCCGCCCTCTTTGCCGCGGGAGCCCGGCAGGCGGGACGGGGGGAGTTCACCAAGCGGGCCTTTCTCAACGGCCGGATGGACCTGACCCAGGCGGAGGCGGTGATCGACCTCATCGAGTCGGAGACCGCCCAGGCCGCCCGCAACGCGGTGGAGCAGCTGGGGGGCGCGCTGGGCCGGAAGCTCCGGACGGTATATGACGCCCTGCTGAACATTGCCAGCCAGTTCTACGCCGTGGTGGACTACCCTGACGAGGACATCCCGGACCTGGGCCGGGAGGAAATCCTGGCGGCCCTGACCCGGTCGGAGACGGCCCTGACGGCCCTGCTGGCCACCGCGAGCCGGGGACAGGTCCTTCGCCGGGGCGTGCCCACGGCCATCCTGGGGAAGCCCAACGCTGGTAAAAGCTCCCTGCTCAACGCCCTGGTGGGCTACGACCGGGCCATCGTCACGGACGTAGCCGGGACCACCCGCGACACGGTGGAGGAGAAGGCAACGGCGGGCGGCGTCCTGCTGCGGCTCATCGACACCGCCGGTATCCGGGACGCCTCGGACCCGGTGGAGCGTCTGGGCGTGGAGCGTGCCCGGCTGGCGGCGGCGGAAGCGGAGCTGGCCCTGCTGGTGCTGGACGGCGCCCGGCCCCTGACGGAGGAGGACCGGGAGGTCATCCGGATTGCCCGGGCGGTCCCCCGGGTGATCGCGGTGCAGAACAAGGCCGACCTGCCCCGGCAGTGGGATCCCGCCACTCTGGAGGCGGAGCTGGGCACGGTGCTGTCCCTCTCCGCCCGGGAAGGGCAGGGCCTGGAGGCTCTGGAGGCCGCCATCGCCCGGCTCTTCCCGGAGGACGGGACGCCTCGAGGGGAGATACTGACCAACGCCCGGCAGGCGGAATCCCTGTCCCGGGCCCTGGCGTCCCTGCGGGGGGCCCGGGCCGCCCTGGAGGACGGCCTGACGCCGGACGCGGTCCTTTCCGACGTGGAGCGGGCCATGAACGCCCTGGGGGAGGTCACCGGCCAGACCCTCCGGGAGGACCTGACCGCAAGGATTTTTGAAAGATTTTGTGTGGGGAAGTGAACAAGAGCCTGGAGGCTGCCGCCTCCAGGCTCTACGGTCTCCTTTGGTTGCGGCATCGTAGGTGACACCAAAATCCACCGCCTTTCCAGTGTCCCGGATCCTGCCGTAGTCAGAAAAAAGCAACACGGTACAAATTCTGCGCAGAAGAAACAGCGGCAATATCCGGCACATTTTCGCTCCGTTTACGTCTAAATAAACAAAGGGGTGATTCCTATGGACAAAAAGATGCTGTTCCTCTACAGCCTGACCCACTTCTGGGTGGATTTGAGCTGCGCTCTGCTGGTGTTCCGGACCTTGGCGGGCGGGGTGGACTTCGCTTTGTGCCTGCTGCTCTATAACTTCTGCGCCTTCGCGCTGCAAATGCCTTTCGGCCTGCTGGCGGACCGGCTGGACCAAAACGGCGTGGTATCCGCGGCAGGCTGCGCTCTGACCGCTCTGGCCTATTTCCTCCCCGGGACAGTCCCTGCCGCCGTGGCGGCGGGAGTAGGCAACGCCTTATTCCATCTGGGCGGCGGCATCGACGTGCTGAACCGGAGCGGAGAACGGGCCTGGGCGCTGGGAGTGTTCGTTTCTCCGGGGGCGCTGGGGCTGTTTCTAGGGACCCTGTGGGGCAGAGGGACGGCGCCGGGCCTCCTGCTGGCCCCGGCGGGACTCCTCCTGCTGGGCGGGGCGGTTTTGTGGCTGTACCGCCGGATCTTCGGCACGCTGCGCTCCGGCAACGCGCCGGCGGACCTGGATGCGCCCGGCGGATACGGGGTGCTGCTGCCGTTGTTTCTGGTGGTGGTGCTGCGCTCCTATATGGGCATGAACCAGGCGTTTCCCTGGAAAGGGGAGTGGGCCCTGCTCCTCACGCTGGCCCTGGTGCTGGGCAAGACGGCGGGAGGCTTCGCCATGGACCGGCTGGGGGCGAAAAGAGCCTCCGCAGTCAGCCTGGGACTGGCGGCGGTACTGTATCTGGCCTCGGCCCTGCCCCTGCCGGGGATGCTGGCGGTGTTCCTGTTCAATATGACCATGCCCGTTACCCTGTGGGCGGCGGCCCGGGCCATGCCGGGAGCCAAAGGATTTACCTTCGGCCTGCTGACCTTCGCGCTGTTCCTGGGGTTTCTGCCCTCCTGGCTGGGATGGCCCAGCCTGCTGAGGGGACCGGTGAGCTATGGGGCGGTAGCGGCTCTCAGCCTGCTCCTGCTGTGGCTCCCCCTGCGAAAGGGGGCGGTGCGATGCTGATCGTGCTGGCGGTATCCCTGGTTCTGACGCTGGTATTTGAAGAGGGCTTTGCCCTGCTCTGGGGTCTCCGGGGG
>JAAZZJ010000107.1 GCA_014237695.1 Oscillospiraceae bacterium
AAAATAATAAACCGATTGTATAAAGGCGGAGATTGATACAACGTGGTATCAATCTCCGCCTTTCGCCTGTCCGTTCGATTACAAATTGTATTTTTGCAGGTAAACCTGCAAAAATACGCCGGATTTCCCCTCCAGCCGCCCTCCTGCGGCAAAAGCTGCAGGGGCAGCGTTGTCATTTCTGTCTCAAAAACCGCCTTATCCTGGGAAAAACCCAGAAAATACGTCTTTTTTCCATATGCGTCTGCCTGCCGCCTCTGCCATGTTCGATTAACATAAGTAATTCAATAATTCCAAGTACAAACAGTTATAAACATTTTCCACAGAGTTTTCCACACCTGCTTTTTCTCTTTTCCCAGCGTGTCCGCCCATTTATCAACAGCCTGTGGAAAACGTTGAAACCCTAGTTTTCCCCCAATGCCGCACCCTCCGTTTGTTAACATAACGACATTTTCCGCATGCCTGCGGCATTTCCCCGTCTTTCCCGTCAGGGTGGGACGGAGAAATGCCCCGCAGGCGTCTATTGCAGAACCGGTTCCCGCGTCTCCCGGAGCAGCCGCTCCAGTTCCTCCCGCGAACCCACCGGCGGCGCACAGGCCCCCTCCCGGCACAGATACAGCATCTCCCCACTGGCGGGAAGGGGGTATTCCGCTACCCGGGGCGCCAGCCTGTCCAGAGCCCGGCTGTTTTCCGGCGTCTTTGCCAGAACGGCCAGCCGTTCCCGCTCCCCGGTCTCCGCCAGCCAGGCCGGAACACCCTGCGCGGATGCACACACCAGCTCCCGTCTGGGGTAAAGGGCTTCCGTCATGGCCAGCAGGGCGGCACAGCAGGCCTCGGGCTGCCGCCCCGCCTCTCCGGCCAGCCAGCTGAGCTGCCTGTCCGCCAGCTCCTGAAAGTCCTCCCCTCCGGTGAGCCGGGCCAGCCGGACCAGTGCCAGACCCGCAGCCGCGCCGCCGGAGGGCGTGCCGCTGTCAAAGGCGTCCTTCTGCCGCACGATCAGCCGCTCCCCCTCTGCGGCGGTGCGGTAAAAACCGCCTCCGGCTTCATCCCAGAACAGCGCCTCCATCTGCTTCGCCAATCCCGCCGCTTCCCGCAGGCAGGAGGTGGAAAACCCGGTCTCATACAGCTCCACCAGCGCCCAGCAGTAGAAAGCGTAGTCATCCAGCTGCCCCTCCACGGCGCTCTCCCGGTCCCGCCACCGCAGCCGGAGGCGGCCGTCTCCAGCGGTAAGCCGGGTTTTCAGAAACAGCCGGGCGGACTGTGCGGCCCGCAGATATTTCTCCTCTCCCAGTACCCGTGCCGCCTTGGCCAGGGCGGCGATCATCATGGCATTCCAGCTGGTAAGGACCTTGTCGTCCCGGTGGAGGCTCCCCCTCCGGCGGCGGAAGCCGGCCAACCTGCGGCAGGCCGCTCCATGCTCCGTCCAGAAGGAGGCGTAACCGGAGTCGTCCAGCAGCTGAGGGATGCTGGCTGTTTCACCGATGGAAAGTCTCTGGCAGAACACTCCGGCCTCTCCGGCCCCCAGCGCTTCCTCCACGCCCGCCCGGGTGAGATAATAGAATCCACCCTCCACGCCGCCGCTGTCCGCATCCTGGGCGCAGGCGAAGCCTCCGCCGGGCAGCCTCAGCTCCTCCAGCGCGTAGTCCAGTGTGCGCCGGGCCACCTCCCGGTAATACTCTGTTCCGGTCTGGGCATAGGCCTCCAGATAGGCGTAAGACAGCAGCGCGTTGTCGCAGAGCATTTTCTCAAAATGGGGAACCCTCCATGCTCTGTCCGTGCTGTACCGGCAGAATCCGCCGCCCACCTGATCGAAGAGCCCGCCCCGGGCCATCCGGGTCAGGGTATCCAGCGCCGCCTCCCGGGCCGCCTCGTTTCCCGACTGCTGCCCATAGACCAGCAGGAAGAGCAGCGTGTGGGGAACGGGGAACTTGGGCGCGCCGCCGAACCCTCCGTGTACCGGATCGAAGCGCTCCAGCAGCTCCTCCGCCGCCCGGTCCAGCAGGACGGCGGAAGGTCTGCCGCCTTCCCCATGCTCCCGCCTGCGGGAGATGTGCCGCGTGACCTCCCGGCCCAGATCCAGCAGCTCCTGCCGGCCGGCGTGCCACAGCCGCCCCGCCTCGTCCAGCAGCTCCAGCAGCCCCAGCTGTCCCTCCCGGCTTCTGGGCGGCAGATAGGTTCCCGCCCAGAAGGGCTCCTGTTCCGGGGTCAGCAGGAGGGTCAGGGGCCAGCCTCCTGTGCCGGTCAGGGCCTGGCAGGCCGCCATATATACCCCGTCGATGTCGGGCCGTTCCTCCCGGTCCACCTTGACAGGAATGAAGTCCCGGTTCAGTACCGCCGCCACCTCCGGATCGCGGAAGGATTCCTTTCCCATCACATGACACCAGTGGCAGGTGGAGTAGCCGATGGAGAGGAAGATGGGCTTGTCCTCTTTTCGAGCCTCCATCAGCGCGCCGGGGCACCAGGGCCGCCAGTTCACGGGATCTCCGGCGTGCTGGAGGAGGTAGGGGGATTTCTCGTATTGCAGGAGGTTACCCTCCGGCAGCGTGGTCTTGTTCATCTCATCGCGGTCCTCTCATAGAAATTTTGTGAAGATTGTTTCCCGCGGTTAGTATGAACAAGGTGGGAAAAAAGATGAAACATCCCGGCTGTCAAATGATGACAGCCGGGATGTTTATGGTGTCTATGGCCGGTATGGCTGAAAAAGAGCAAACAGGTGAAGAACGGACAAGGTCTGCTCCTCGAAGATCTATATTCACAGGCGGCTTGACGCCGCAGGGCCCATTCGCGCACGGCGTTTGAAAGCCGCTCCCATCCTCTAACTGTTCTTCCGGCTGATGGGCTGCCGGATCAACAGCCGCCCCAGCGCCTTGCCGTCAAAGGGGCAGATCGGGTACAGGTACCCCCTGCCGAGAATCGGCTTCGTCGTCGCCAGCAGGACGACCCACACGACGGTGCCCCCCACAAGCCCCCACACATCAAACAGCGCCACCAGAATCAGAAACATCATCCGCGTCAGCTTCAGCGCATACCCCAGCTCAAAGGACGGCTGGGCAAAATTGGCGATGGCCACAAAGGCCATGTAAACCAAAACCTCCGGCACCATCCACCGGGCCTGTACCGCAAAATCTCCCAAAATGAGGGCTCCCAGCATGCTGAACGAGTTGCTCAGCGCGTCCGGCGTGTTCAGGCTGGCCAGCTTCAGCAGGTCCACCACAAAATCCAGCAGCAGCAGCTGCACCAGCAGCGGCACGCTCCCCGGCTCCTCCGGGACGATAAAGGTCAGATACTCCGGCACCCGCCCGGCGTCCTTCACCAGCAGGTACCACACCGGCGTGATGAACAGCGCCAGCAGCATCACGATCACCCTCAGCCACCGGAGATAGGTCCCCACCAGCGGCGGGAAGTAATAATCGTTGGCCTCCTCCATAAAGTCAAAGAGGGACGTGGGCATCAGCATCACCGACGGAGAGTTGTCCACCAGCATCACGATGCTGCCCTCCATGACGCAGGCGGTGGCGGTGTCCGGCCGCTCGGTGTAGCGGACCTTGGGGAAGGGATTGTACCACTGGGGCTTGACAATGGCCTCGGCCACGCTCTCCTGGCTCATGGCCACGGACCCCACATTGATGGCGTCCAGCTTGGCCCGCAGGGATTCCAGATCCCCCTGGTTCACCTGGTTGTCCATATAGGCCAGCACCACATCCGTCTGGCTGCGCCCCCCCACCTTGTGATTCTCCAGCGTAAAATGGGGGTCCCGGATGCGGCGGCGCAGAAGGGCGGTATTCTGCACCAGCGTCTCCGTAAAGCCGTCGTGACTGCCCCGGAGGACCTTGCCGTCGCTGGGCTCCTCCACGCTTCGCCCGGGAAATTTCTTCGCGTCGATCATGGCGCAGTGGTCAAAGCCCTCCAGCAGAAGGATGGTCTTCCCCAGAAACGCCCCGGTGAGGATCTTGTCTACCTGGTTTTCGCAGTCCACCTCGCAGAAGGTGACGCACCGGTTGATGAACTCCTGCATATCGGACGCTCCCCTGCCCAGGGCCGCCCCCTCCCCCAGCAGAAAGGAGGTGATGCGCTCAATGACGCCGTCGTCCCCGTATCCGTCAATGACGTAGAGTCTGCCCTTCCATGCGCCGATGTAGAGATCCCGGCTGATGACGTCGTAATTCCGCCCCACGCCCAGCAGTTCGTCCAGCTTTTTCTGATTTTCCGCAAGGTCTTTTGTCAGCTGCTTCATAAAGCCTCCCGCTCCATTCGTTTTTCCGGGAATAGTATCTGCGGAAACAAAAAATCTATCCAAGGGCTTCCCGCCGCCGGAGAATGCCGGAATGTTTTCAAATTGTAACCGATTTCCTCTTGCTTTTCCGGCTGAAATGGAGGATAATCATTTTGTCAAATACCGTCGAAGGAAGTCCATAAAATGAACCGTCTTTTTTCTCTTTTTCTCACGCTCCTCATGCTGCTGTCCTGCACCGCCTGCGTGGGCCGGGCCGCAGCCCCCGATCCGGCCCGCGGACAGGCCGAGACCCTGGAGGCCTCCGCTCCCCAGCCCCGGGAACCGGAGGAGCCCTCCGCGCCGGCGGAAGAGCCTCCCGTTCAGCCGGAGGAACCCTACGTCCGCGTCATCGACCCCTCCAAGCCCATGGTGGCCCTCACCTTTGACGATGGTCCCGATGAAGTCTGCTCCGGCCGGATCCTGGACATTCTGGAGGAGTACCATGCCCTGGCTACCTTTTTCGAGGTAGGGCGGAATGTGCTGGCGTGCCCTGAGCCCGTGGGCCGGATGGCGGAGATGGGCTGTGAGGTGGGCAGCCACTCCAACGCCCACAAGGACCTGAGCAAAATGAAGAAGAGTTCCCTGCTGCGGGACCTGGATACGGCGGACGAGGCCTTCACCGCCGCCGGGGCCCCGGCCCCCACCCTGGTCCGCCCCCCTTACGGCGCGGTAAACAAGACCGTCAAATCCGCCACAGGCCGGGCCATGGTGACCTGGACGGTGGACACCGAGGACTGGCGCAGCCGTGACGCCCAGAAGGTGATCGACTACGTGCAGAACTACGGAGAGCTGGACGGTGAGATCATCCTCATGCACAGCATCTACGAAAGCACCGTGGAAGCTGTCCGCGTGCTGGTCCCCTGGCTCCAGGAGCAGGGCTACCAGCTGGTGACGGTGACGGAGCTGATGGCCTACTACTACGGCGAGCTGCCCCAGCCCGACCACTTCTACGGCTATACCTACTTCGCCACCCACGACCGCACCGATACGCCCATAGAGCTTCCCGGCATGCACCTCCCCGAGGAGCCGGAAGCGGACCCCGCTCCTGTCCCCGAACAGGACCCGGCCCCTGACCCGGTCCCCGATACCCCGGAGGTTCCCTCTGCGCCCTTCGATCCCACCGGCATCGTGGCCGCCCCCGAACCCGAGCCCGAACCGGAGGAGGCACAGGAACCTGCGAAAACGCCTGAACCTTCTGTTGAGGCGCCCACCGAAGCGCTCCCCCCGCCGGAGACTCCGGCTCCTCCCCAGGAAACGCCCAAGGCTCCCGTCAAAAAGGATACCGGCAAGGAGCCCCTCACCCCCAGCTTTTCCATCCCCAATCCTGCCATGTTCTATCCCTGAAAGAAAACAGAGAGTATCGCCCTGCCGGCGGATACTCTCCGTTTTTTGATATCTTATACTCTCTATGACGTTCTCAGGAGGATACTTATCACATGAAGGTCGTAACATTCAACATTCGCTGCGACTACGGTCAGGACGGAGAAAACAACTTCTGCTTCCGCAAGCCCCTGATCCTGGAAAAGCTCCGCCGGGAGCGTCCGGACCTGATCTGCTTCCAGGAGGTGCTGCCCCACGTGGCTGCCTGGCTGAAAGAGGAACTGGCGGACTACTACGTTATCGGCTGCGGCCGCAGCGAGACCCTGGAGGACGAGCAGATGACGGTGGCCTACCGGAAGGACCGTCTGAACCTCATCCAGATGGAAACCTTCTGGCTGTCGGACACCCCCAACGTGCCAGGGTCCCGCTACCCCCGCCAGAGCATCTGCCCCCGTACCGCCGCTGAGGCCCTGTTTGAGGACCTGTCCGACAAAACCGTCTTCCGCCTCATCAACACCCACCTGGACCACGAGTTCCCCGAGGCCCGGGCCCAGGGCCTGTCCCAGATCCTGCAAAAGCTGTCCCAAAGCCGCCTCTTCCCCGACGCCCCCACCGTCATCACCGGCGATATGAACGCGGAGCCCGACAGCCCCGAGATGTCCGCCCTCCAGACCGCCCCCTATCAGAACGTGACCGCCGGAACCGGCGTCACCTACCACGGCTACGGCTGCGGAGACCCGCCCTGTGCCATCGACTACATCCTGACCCGGGGCTTCACCTGCGAGAGCGTGGAAAAATGGACAGACTGCCAGGACGGCGTCTACCTTTCCGACCACTACCCCGTGTGCGCCCACATCCACCCGGCGAAGCTCTGATTTTCCCTTATTCCGGCATTGTCTGTTGCGGATCGACCAAAAATGTGATATGCTTGACCCAGGAGCCCGCCCTGAGCGGACTTGGGAAGTGCGACGGGAAACCATATGAAACGACAGAAAAAAGCGAAGCTGTCCAGCGTGCAGATCATCGCCCTGGGCTTCTTCATCATGATCGGCCTGGGGACGGCGCTGCTGATGCTGCCCCTGTCCAGCCAGGCCCCCGGAGGCGCGTCCTTCCTGGACGCCTTGTTCACGGCCACCTCCGCCTCCTGCGTGACGGGGCTGGTCCCCCAGGACACGGGGACCTATTGGACCACCTTCGGCCAGACCGTCATCATCCTGCTGATCCAGACCGGCGGTCTGGGCTTCATGTCCATCGCCACCCTGTTCCTCCTTCTCCTGCGCAAGCGTCTGGGCCTGCGCCAGCGGGAGGTTGTGGTGGACAGCGTCAGCTATGACCGCCTGGGGGGCTTTGTGCCCTTCATCCGCCTGGTCTTTCTGGGAACCTTCCTGGCGGAGGGCCTGGGGGCCGTATTGCTGTCCATCCGCTTTGTTCCTCAATTTGGCTGGGGCCGGGGCATCTACTACGGCGTGTGGCACAGCATTTCCGCCTTCTGCAACGCTGGCTTCGACCTCATGGGCCCCTACAGCGGGGAATATTCCTCCTTCACGGCCTATGCCGGGGACCCGCTGGTGAGCCTGACCATCTGCGCGCTGATCCTCATCGGCGGCACGGGTTTCCTGGTCTGGGAGGACCTGGTCCATAACAGACACCACTGGCGGCGTTACCGTCTCCAGACCAAGGTGGTCCTCACGGTGACCATGGTCCTGACCCTGGGCGGCGGGGCGATGTTCTTCCTGCTGGAGCGGAACAATCTGGGGGCGGGCCGCCCCCTGGGGGAGCAGGTCCTCTCTGCCCTGTTCGACGCGGTGACTCCCCGCACGGCGGGCTTCAACTCCACAGATACCGCTGCGCTGACCAGCGGAAGTCTCCTGCTGACGATCATATTTATGTTCATCGGCGGCAGTCCCGGCTCCACCGCCGGCGGCGTGAAGACCACCACGGTTTTTGTGATTCTTCTCCACGCCCTGTCCGGCATCCGCCGGGAGCGGAGCGCCAACGCCTTTGGCCGGAGCATCGGCGACGATGCTTTGAAGAAGGCCACAGCGGTTTTGTATACCAACCTTCTGCTGGCTCTCGTTGGCGCGGTGGCTATCTGTGCGATTCAGCCCTTTGCCCTGACGGAGGTCCTGTTTGAGACCTTTTCCGCTATTGGCACCGCAGGGATGACCATGGGGATCACAAGAGATCTTCTTCCTCTGAGCAGGCTTATTATTATTTTCCTTATGTACTGCGGGAGGGTAGGGAGTATTTCCTTTGCCGTTGCCCTGTTGGAGAAGAGGGCTTTGCCGCCTGTGACGCTGCCACGGGAAGATATCACGATCGGGTAGTTCTTGCCGCCCTCCGGGCGGCAGGGGGAGTTGTTTCTCCTTGATACCCCGGGACCTGCGCGGCCCCGGACTCCGCGGGTACTTTTTGTATGAACAAAA
>JAAZZJ010000108.1 GCA_014237695.1 Oscillospiraceae bacterium
CGTCTGGCGTAAAGGCTGCGCAGCACATCGGGCGGGAATTGATCCGGATCCAGGTTTGTGATGAGGGTTTCCGTACTTCCGTCATGCAGCAGCAAGCGAACAATTCTGGCGGAAAACAGATGGAAACCGGCGCTGCCGGGTTCCAAATCATCAAATGGGACCTGATTGGGAAGGCGGCAGTAGGCCTCCGGGACAGGGATGCCCCGCCGCTCCAGCTGCCGCACGGTCAGTCGTCCCAGCGTAACACGCACCGGGAGGTCAAATTCTGGCTGATCGGGCAGCGTGATCCCGTAAGCATAGGTTCTGTTCCGGTCCTTGAGGCGAATCAGATACTTCCAGCCCCTTTGCTCCAGACGGGCAAAGCTGTTGTACGCCTCATACCCCCGGTCCGCCAGCAGGATCACAGGCTCCGGAATGGCGGACCGCCCCGCCATTTCACACAAGGCTGCGTCTTCGTTTTTGGTGTGCTCCTTCTGCACCAGGGCGTCGGTATAGATGCCGTTCTCCAGATCATAGAGCGCGTTGATGTGGTACAGATTCCAGCCGTGCTGCCGCTCTGTGCCCGGCCGGTAGGCGTCTGCGTCTTCGGGATATGACGTGGATTTCAGGGAAGTGCCGTCCACGGCCAGCAGCCGATAACCCCGAAATCTCTTTGGCGCATCCAGAGCATCGGTGAAACGGTGGAACAACTCAGAAAATGCACGAGGCAGCAGCTTTTTCCGCTGCTGGACAAAGGTGCCTGCCGACGGAGTGTCGATCTCATTCCCAAAATATCCGAGCAGTCCCTTCCAGACGCTTTTTTCGTCCATGGTCAGGATGAGTTTCATCAGCACGGGCAGCGTCAGCGAACGCCGCCGGGTAAAATCTTTGCCTGGATTTTCTGCGTACTGCTCCGGGTGATTCCCCATTTCCTCGATCATGGACAACAGTGTATCCCTCAACCCTTCAGCTGTGTATTTCATGTGCCCGCCCCCTGAAAATCAATCTCGTTTTCAGGGCCTTGCCGCACATTTTTTTGCCTTTGTCAAGGCTTTTTTTCTTTCTTTTGGAATTTATTGGTTAACTTAATGGCATTGCTCACCGTGAGACGCATTTCCGATATAACGCAAATGGTTAGCGGGATTTACCGCGCTTCCTGGGTTTCTGTTGCTGTGCCTGCCGTTCCTGGATATGCTGTTCCAGCGTTTTGGGCGGCAAATCGTCAACGGCGATAATCACATTCTTGGGCGGTACGCCCGTAAACATATCACGGAGTTCCCCGGACTTGTCCTGTTCCATCTCAGCCTCCTTTCTCGCGGCATCTTCGGCGGCAAACCGCTGTTCTAACTGTTCCACACTCCAGTTGTCCTTGAAACGGCCTAATGGGGTATGTCCGAATTGACCGATTGCCCGTTCGTCCAGATCGCGCAACTTCGCCCATAGTTCCGGGTGGTGGTGCCGCAGGGTGCGTAACTCGCCTATTCGCTGAAATGGACAGCACCAACAAGAACAACGGCGGTAAAGCTCATAAAGGCCATCCCAATAAAAGCCCCGGTCATAGCAAATTTGCAGCGCCTCCGCTTCGGTAATGTCCCACACGTCAAGAGGATAAATCTCGTCTTTGATACGATCCTGTTCATCTGCCGCTATGCCAACATAATGCAGGGCGTTCTTTTCCTTTTTCAGACGGTTTACCTCTTTGTCGATCAAGTGGGTTTTGAGTTGCCCGGTACACCAGCGTACTTTAATCCCCGGCCAGCCGTTCCCGTAGGGAGTTACACCGAGTTTTGCCCGGTTTTCAAGGGTTTCCAGCTTTTCTTTCGGCTGGTCGAACATGAGCCATTCAAAGCCCTTGGGGTGGTGCAGAATCGTCAGGTGGATGCCGCGCTCCCGATACAGCACTTGATCGAGTTTGTCCCAATGGTGGTACATTTCGGGAAATTCCATCCCTGTGTCCGCTGTGAGAACACAATCAATGGGCATCCCGGCCTCCAGCATAAGCAGGAGCATGGCCGTCGAGTCCTTGCCCCCAGAGCAGGAGACGGCGTGGTAATATTTGTCAGCTATGGGCCGTCACCTGCTTCCGGGCACAAAAAAAGCGCCCCTTTGGGCGCACGTTCGCGGGAGAGCTTGGTTGTCCGGCGGGATAGTTCTCACCGGGTCGGCCCGCTCCGTTTGAAGATGGTGGCTTTCTGCTGCTCTTTCAACTGCCGCTGGCGGCGTTCCTCCAGCGCGGAGTACACGCTTTCCTCGATCTCGCGGGGGGTCATGGACACATCGGGGAAATACTTACGGAGGCGGTCGCCGGTCAAAATCACTTTCGTGACTTCGGGGCGCTCCTGCGGGCCTTTCAGCGGGTCATCGTCCTTTTCCGGCGCGGGAGCGCCGGAGGCGGGCTGTCCGGCCCCCGGCTCCGGGGCAGGGCCTCTCTCCGGCTCCTCCCACGGGGGAGTATCCGCAGCGGGGGGAACGTCCGGGGTATGGGGAACATCGGGAGAGGCGGGGATGGGCGGCTGGCTGACAGCCGCGCCGGGAGGTTCCGGGGCCGCGCCGGGAGTGGGGGCGGGGGCCTCCGGCTGCTGTACCGGCTCCGACTGCTTGGGCTTGAGTTCTTTGTCGTCCAAAATTTTCCGCAATTCCATCTCGTCCAGTTTTTCACCCTTGCCCTCGGCATTTTTCATGCGAATAATACGCTCGTTTGTGGGCTTATAGCCCAGGTCAATCAGGTGCAGTACGGACTCCTGCGTCTTGGGCTTCAGCGCGGACATTTCCGCCGCAACGGAAACAGTCAGCTGAGGGCTGGTATACACGCATTGATCCCAATCCTGACTCCGGCAGCCCCGTTTCCGAGGCAATCATGGACCGCATCATCCACAACGCCTATGAGGTCCTGGTTGAAGGCCGCGTCTCCATGCGGGAACGTAATGGCCTGAAGTCTTCCCACGCCAAAGGCGCTGAGCAGGATGCCTGACTGCCCCTTCAATCCCTCCGATTCCCCCTGTGACCTTGAATTGGATTTGATGATCCTGCGTGAAGCGGAACGGGTATCCTTGGAAAGCTTCTATGCCATGCGGGAGGAATTACACTTTTACCTGAATCGCACTCAATTACTGGAGACTGTTTTGACTGCCAACGGCATCCCCATCCCCGACTGCGATGACTGATCCCTGGCTCTGCCCGCCGCCTCGGCTGGCAGGGCCTTTCCTCTAAAACTGCTCGTGGAATAGTGGGGCTCCTTTCCGGCAGGGTGGGGCTAATACTCCGTGCAGACGGGGCTCTCGGTCCGGTATATGCATCTATCTCACCCAGGATGATGCCGGGATGCTTGCGGATGTTGGGAACCAGGTCCAGCACACCTTTAAGCTCTTTCTTAGTCATGAAACCCGCTGTGCCGTAAGTCCCCTTGTTGGAATAAATCAGGTTGCGTTCCCGGTCATACGCGCCGGTCTCGCTGTAGCCCATCCGCATGACCATGAACACCAGGACAGCCAGAGCCGCCACACAGCCGCCCACACCGTACAGACCGTAGGGCCAGCGGAACACAGCGGCGACACAGATAAAGAAGTTACCGTCTGGAAATTCCGGGGCAGTACCGAAAACTCCGCCCGCCGCCTGCCACACGTCGTAGTTGTAGAGGAACTGGGCGATATAGCCGCTTCCGTAGAGCAGAGCGCCCAGAGCGACCGGCAAAATGAGCAGCAGCTTTAGGATCGTTTTCTTTGATATTTGAAATCCCTCCGAAAATGCTTGCTATTGTATAGACAACAGCGTATAATAGCGGTGAAAGGGTGTGATGGCTATGGCGAAAGATGCCAATGTTTTTGCGAGAGTAGATGCCTCGCTTAAAGAGCAAGCGGAGAGCATTTTGACCCAGCTTGGAATGCCAATGTCCAGCGCAATCAATATTTTCCTGAACCAGATCGTACTTCGGCGCGGCCTTCCCTTTGAGGTAACGCTGCCCGTCAAGACGCCGATTGCCGCAGGAAGTCTGACAAGCGACGAGTTTTATGCCGAAATAAAGCGCGGTTATGATGACTGCGCTGCTGGCCGTACACGTCCAGCAGAAGATGTGTTCCGGGATATTGAGGCTGAGTTCGGCCTATGATAAAATACCGGGTCGAAATTGGTATACAGGCACAGGCGGACATTACTGACATCGTGCGCTATATCGGACAAGTCCTTTTAGAACCCCGAACCGCAGGAAATCTATACCGTCTCCTGAAAGAAGAAATCCTCAGCTTAAAGCAGATGCCGGAGCGTTATCCGTATGAGGATGACGAACGGCTTCGTGCTCTTGGGATTCGGAAGCTGCTGGTAAAAAACTATATGGTACTTTACTTTGTAGACTCTGAGCAACAGCTGGTTCAAATCGCCAGAGTTTTCTATGCTGGACGTGACATCTCGCAACTGATGGAAGAAACTGATTTTGAAAATGTGTAATCTACCATCGGATCAAGAATCTCCGTCAAACAGCAGAGCCTTGACCTTTTCAAAGTCAAGGCTCTCTATTTTTACCCTCTGACCACAGACCTGCTGCAGTGCGTCCTCCTGGAAATCGAAGCAAAACAACGTCCCCGTTTTCCCATGCAGCTCCAGCGCGGTGTCAAACCGTTTTATGCGGGGCATATCACAGGTGTAGGCGAACAGCACCGGGGAATTGCCGTCCATCGCGTCGTTTTCCACCACCCAATCGGAGCGGCAGGGAGATAAGTCCTGGGAGAGAATAGCATCCAGAACCGCCTGCTGTTCGGCGTCACAGAACAGCTGCAAAATCAGTTCTCCATGGTGGTCGCTGGTCAGGTAATAGAAATGCTGGTAATTTCCGTCCAACACAAAGTAATCCCGCTGTCCACCACCGTCATTCATCAGCGGCAGCATCTGCTCCATGTCCCGACCGAACACGATGGCATTCAATGCGGCGTTTTGATACTGTCCTGGGAGCCGGCATTGACATAGCTCTGTCTGGAGCATGGCTTTGAGCCGCATTTCCGCTTTGTACTCCCACTTCATGGCAAAGGTGCCGGTGTTGTAGATAGTAAAAATAACACCATCTGTCAGAAGAAGGCCCGTTGAGCGAGAGCCGCGTATCTTGACCGCCTGTGCCCCCAAGCCTTTTACTTCTCTGGAACTGTAGTAGGCAGGCCGGTTGATGTACGGAGCGGCGGCGAGTGGCGTGGGCCTGAATATAGCTGGCTTTTTCCAGGGGAATACAGTGACGTTGGCATTGAGCATTGTCACCAAAACCTCAGCCATACGGTGGAGCCGCAGACGGCGGGGCACTTCCGACTTTAACGCATTTGTCTCAGTGCTGCCGGAGAGATAGGGCAGAAACCGATCCGGCCACTTGTCCACCAGCAGCTTTTTTGCAGCTGTGGTCAACCGAAGCGCCCGCAGCCCATCACGATAATAAGTCCGCAGGAATTTTTCCCCTTTGAGCGATTTGAGGATTTTTTCCTGATATGCACCTGTACTGGGCAGGCGGCTTATCTGGGCCGTGGGGAACTCGCCAGACAGAGCGGTGAGTGTCAGCAGCAAGCTCGCCAGCGTGTCCTCGGGCGGAATCTGCTTATTGCCAGCAGCCATGTTGATACCACCTCTTTTCACCTGTTTTTTACCGAGGGTGCGTATAACTTCGGTATTTTCCATGTCGGCCCAAGGGCGGGAAACCCTCTGCCGTACAAGGCTTTGCTAAAATTTACCGAGGGTCCCAAAACGGAGGCGTCAAAACAGCCCAAAATGGGACCCCTGTTAGGGGAGATTTTTACTACAAATCTGTGATGGATTGCAATGCCACCTGACGCTCCGCCAGCCATTCCGGGAAGTGTGCGCTGTCCATAATGGAGATGCGGGTGCAGTCCGTTTCGCCCAGCTCAGTGGTGTTGTAGGCGTCACACAGCAGTCCGCTGTCATCGGTCAAAATGAACGAGGCTGCCACGTCCAGAAACTGCTTCAGTTCCAGGTTGTCGTAGTCCCGTATCCGGCGTTTGGGCAGGTCCTGACAGTAGACGTGGGAAAAGCAGACCACGCAATGCTGGAGCCGGGGCAGGGGACGACTCCTGGCATATTGGCTCATGGCGGCGGTAAAAGGATCAAGCAGGTATTCCGTACTCTGCCGCTGTTTCCGTTTTGGAAGCAGACAGGGCAGTGTGATTTCCAGAACACCATCGTTCTCATCCACCTTGATCCCCTGCATTACGGCAGCTGAGGTCAGATATTCCTCCTTTTTGATGCTGGTAGTGGAGTAGATCAGGTGTCGCAGCCGGCAGGCGATATTCTCCGCCCGCAGAGCCGCGTCGGTGGACAGCACCTCATAGTTATCGGGGTATCGCTGGATGTCGGTGGTATTCATAGCGTAAAGGGCCTATTTGTATGAACAGACCCTAAGACTTGAGGCATGGCCTGTCCAAAATATACATTAGCTGGCTGGCAAGCAAAGACCACCGAACAACCGCATTGGAAGGGCAGACTGTAACAGCAGCCTGCCCTTTCTTATGCCCGGAAGAAAGGAGAACCCACGGATGCGGATGCAATTTTGATACAGGCCCGCGGAGCTTGATCTGCGGGCAACTGCGGGAAAAGGAAACGCCCGACAAATTGTCTTTCCATTTCCGCCTGTTTGTGTTATACTCCATTTATCAAATGCGCCAATTCAACACAAGAAAGGAAAAACCATATGCCTACTCCTCACAATTCCGCCAACCCCGGCGATTTCGCCAAGACCGTCCTCATGCCCGGCGACCCCCTGCGGGCCAAGTTCATCGCCGACACCTTCCTGGACAACGCCAGGCTGGTCAACAACGTCCGGGGCATCCACGGCTATACCGGCACCTACAAGGATGTACCCGTCTCCGTTATGGCCTCCGGCATGGGGATGCCCTCCATCGGCATCTACTCCTATGAGCTGTTCACCCAGTACGGTGTGGACAACATCATCCGCATCGGCTCCGCCGGAGCCATCAGCGCCAGCCTGAAGCTCCGGGATGTCATTGCCGCCCAGGGAGCATGCACCAACTCCAACTTCGCCCACCAGTACGGCCTCCCCGGCCCCTTCGCCCCCATCGCAGACTACACCCTGCTGGAGACCGCCGTGGCCGTGGCCAGGGAAAACGGCGTGGACATGCCCGTGGGCAACGTCCTCAGCTCCGACACCTTCTATGACGCCTCCGGCTCCACTATGAAATGGGCGGCGATGGGCGTGCTGGCGGTGGAGATGGAGGCCGCGGCCCTTTACATGAACGCCGCCAAGCTGGGCAAGCGGGGCCTTGCCATCTTCTCCATCTCCGACAGCCTTGTTACCGGGGAGGAGCTGGACGCCGCACAGCGGCAGACCTCCTTCACCACCATGATGAAGATCGCTCTGGAGACCGCCGTGAAGATGGCGGAAAAGTAAAACAAGGGAGGATTTGCACATGAAAATCACCTGGCTGGGCCATTCCTGCTTTATCCTGGAATCCGGGGGCTTCCGCGCTCTGCTGGACCCCTACCACGAGGTTCCCGGCCTGCCTGACACGGAGGCGGAGGCGGACGCCGTCTATTGCAGCCACGACCACTTTGACCACGGCTACACCGAAAAGGTCCGCCTGACCTCCGGCAGGGAGAACCCGTTCTCCGTTACGGAGGTACAGACCTTCCACGACGACAAGGGCGGCACGCTGCGGGGAAGCAATGTGATCCGCAAATTCACCGCCGGCGGTGTCTCCGTGGCCCACTTCGGAGATCTGGGCCATCCGCTGAGTCCGGAGCAGCTGGCGGAGCTGGGCGGCTGTGATGCCATTCTGATTCCGGTAGGGGGCTTTTACACCATTGACGCCGCCGGGGCCAAGGCCGCGGCGGACGCCGTTGGCGCCTCGGTGGTCGTTCCCATGCACTACCGGGACGGCGCGGTGGGATTCGACGTGCTGAGTACCCTGGACAGCTTTACCGGGCTGTACCCGCCGGAGCAGGTGAAGCGGTATGGCAGCTCCCTGACCATCGAGAAGGGCATGGAGAAGCAGGTGGCCGTTCTGACCGC
>JAAZZJ010000109.1 GCA_014237695.1 Oscillospiraceae bacterium
GCAGGACGCCGCCCGCCTGGACAGCATCCAAGCCGGGACCGCCTCCGCGCGGGAGTTCGCCCTGGTCTTTGAGCTGGACCGCCAGAAGGAGGAGAACGCCCGCAGCCAGGTGACCCGATTGGAGAAAAATATCCGGGATCAGGGCTTCCGGGTGCGGCAGGCAGGACGGCAGGACCTCATGCGGCTGCTGGCGGTCTACTACCAGCAGGACATGACGACGGAAGTATTTGAAAACGTGGACGGCGAAAGGTGGGTGAACGCGGATGCCTAAACGGACCTCGAAAAAAGCAAGACCCGCGCTGGAGCCTCTGCCCAAAGACTTTTTGGACATGATCGCTCCGGCGGCGGTGAAATTCAACACGGATCATTTTATTCTGGGCAGCACCTACCACTGCGTCATGGCCCTGCGGAGCTATCCCGCCACCACGGAGGAGCTGGCCCTTCTCAGCCACCTGGGGGAGCGCAGCGGGGTGAACCTCTCCATCTGCCTCCGGAGGGTCACGACGGCGGAGGAGCAGAAGATCATCCAGAACGCCTCCAACCGCAGCAAATTTGAACGGGGCAGCACCAACAACATGCAGCAGAGCGTCACGGCGGAAGCCAATCTCCAGGATGTAGCCGCGATGGTGGCCGCCCTGCGCCGCAGTAAGGAGCCGCTGATGCACTGCGCGGTCTATATCGATCTCGCCGCGGACAGTCTGGAGGCTCTGCGCACCCTGCGGGACACGGTGACAGGCGAGCTGATCCGCTCCAGGCTGGAGGCAGACCGCCTTCTGCTCAAGCAGCGGGAGGGCTTTCTTTCCGCCAACCCGGCTGGCCGGAACGCTTTCGGGTCAAAGTGCGAGCGGGTCCTGCCGGCGTCCTCTGTGGCGAATCTCTACCCCAGCAACTACTCCGGCAAGACCGATCCCCAAGGCTTTTACATCGGCAGGGACAAATTCGGCAGCAACGTCATCGTTGACCTTGACCGCCGCGCGGACGACAAGACCAACGCCAGCGTCCTCATCCTGGGAAACTCCGGTCAGGGCAAGAGCTTCCTGCTGAAGCTGCTGGTCACCAACCTGCTGGAATCGGGGAAGTCCGTGATCTGTCTGGACCCGGAAAATGAGATGGGGGAGCTTTGCGGAAAACTGGGCGGCTGCTTCATTGACCTTATGAGCGGGAAATACCGCATCAATCCCCTGGAGCCGAAGCTGTGGGACACGGGCGGGGAGGAAATGGGGGCCCCCATCGAAGCCCAGCAAAGCGGGTTCGATGGGGAGAGGAGGAGCAGCGGAATGAGCGAGCTCCCGCCGGCAGGCGGGAGCGAGGGATAGCCCTCTCCAAACCCGTCCGACGCCTGTCCGGAAACGGACTCCATCAGCGTATCCAGCTCCTCCGGCGTCAGTCGGCCCTGCACCCTGCACTCCGCAACGCCCCAGAGCTGTCCCTCCCTCTCCTCCGCCGTGAACACATAGGAGAGGACCTTCTCGTCCACGCTGTCCGTCTTGCCGTAGTAGTGCATCAGCCCCCGCTCCGCCTCCTCCGGTCCCCGTTCCTTGAGCAGCGAGGTCAGGATGTGGTCCTCGTAGGCCAGGAGCCCCCGGCCATCCAGCGGCGCGCCCTCCTCCGGCATGTCGCCCCACTGGTCCGGTTCGTAGTAGTCCGCTGTCAGAGGCATGTACAGCTTCAGCGTCTGCGGACCAGGCGGCAGGACGGTAAAGCTGTCCTCACCCAGCGCAACGCCCAGCTCCCTGCCGTTGTCGAATTGGACGTGGAAGATGCCCGCGTCGTCAATGTGAAGCAGGGTCCCCATGCTCCCCGGCTCCACCGGGCAGGGGGCGTTTTTCATTTCTTTGAGCCTGATCCGGCTCCCCTCCGGGAACTGCTCCCGCAGGAAATCCTGCCAGCCTTTCGGTATCTGTTCCATCTACATCCCTCCCATTACCGGCCCGGCGCTCTCCGCCATGCTCTCCTCCTGGGCGGACGGGGCCTCGTAGATCGTGTTTCTGCCGTAGGTGATCCTGACAACATCCTCTGCCTTGAAATCAGCATTCCTTCCAAATATCTGCTCGAACCTGCGCCGGTCGGCGGCGGGGATGTAATACGTGCTGTAATGTGTTTGATGTCCTTTCATACGGCTGGCATCCATCTTGAAGGTCAGCTCCTCCCCGCCTTTTTGAACAGTAACGGTCACCATCTTCGCGCTGCTGCCATTGAGGGCGTCCGTGATGGCCTTCATACGGTGAATGGGACTGCCGGTATTTTCTGCCAGTGTCTGATACTCCGCCAGCAGGGCGTCATTTTCCAGGAATTGCAGGAGGATATTCTCCTGCTCGCTCTTGATATACGTCTCCGCCGTTGTCTGAATAAAGCCCTCCGGGTCCTGGAGCCAGGCCAGGAAGGCGCCCTCCGGCAGTTCTTCCATGGCGTAGCCGCTATGGAACGCACCGTCCGGCGCACGGCCCTCAAACAGCATCTGAACCGCTTTCTCTCTGGCGCCGTATTTCTGATAATATTCCAGGCTGTACGCCGCCTGCCAGCCCGTGACCTCCTGCACGGGAAGATTGCTTTTATCGTTGGCAAGGATGTCCTCCACCCGACGGTTGATCTTCCCGCAGATGTCCTCCATCATGGAGCCGCCGGGCTCCGTCACCAGCGGGACCGGTCCTCTTGTGAATATCGTTTGGGCGTCCTTCGCCAGATACAGCCCATGGTTCTCCCCATCGTACACGCCGCAGAACAGCAGGCTGTTGTTCCAGGAGATGCCGCCGTTCCGCGCGATGGACGTCCGGTACAGATAGTCCACCGATGATGTTTTTTCAAGAGCGATGAGCAGGGTATCCGCTTTTTCGCCCGCAGAGACCGTCATGGGCCCGTTTCCTGATGCCAGCCACCGCTGGAAATCTTCTCGTGCCACCTTGCAGGAGATAAGGTCTTCCATCAGCTCATCCCCCCATCATCATACCGGACGGTTTTTCCTCCATCGCCAGCCTCTGCTGTTTCAGGCCGTAGCAGTAGAGACAGCTGTGATCGCCGGTCATGGTCGTACAGCGCAGGCAGAACCGATAGTCCTCCGTCTCCGCTATGAATCCGACCTGCTCTTGCCCGATCTCGCCCTCCGGATACCCATAGCACCACCGGCGCATAGCGGCATCGCTTTGCAGCGGGCCACGGACCCGCAGCTCATCCACGAACTCCTGGAGCGCCGCCTTGAACTCCGGCGTGTTGAACCGGTCGTCATTGTGGGGCCACCAGGAGTGATGGAGCCTGCCGCCGCCAAAGTCGAGCCGGACATGGCCTACAACCCCCAGTTGCTCATCTTGCTCCATCTGGGAATAGAACAGCCCCGCCTCCTTGCTGGAAGCGGGGCGCAGGATGAATTTACGGGGGTCAGAGGGGTACTCCAGCTGGTGCTTTTCGCAGAAACCCGCCAGATCCAGCAGTTCCTCATAAATGTTGCAGCGCAATGGTTTCACCTTCCTTTCTGTATTGGTCATTACAACCAATACCACACTTTTGGGCAAAAGTCTACAGAAACTTTCACAGCATCTGCATCCCCGTTTCCTGCTGCGAAGGGAACGGGGAGCTGAGACGCCGCACCAGTCCGAACTCTGTCCGGCGGACGCCGTCCGCCTCCATGGAGTCCTCGCCCAGCTGGGTAAAATTCATATAGCCGTCGATGGTGTCGATGACCTCATCGTCCGCTCCGGTGCGGCGGAGTACCGCTTTCCCATATTCCGACATGTCTTCCGGAATGCTCTCATAATCGTCAATATCCATGGCAATGGTGAGCGTCCCGGAAAAGGTATCCGGCTGCTCCATCTCCAGCGCGGCGCAGAATTTCTCCAGCTCATCGTCCCGCTCCATCTGCTGAATGCACCGCGCCAGCGCGTTGGCTTCTTCTACCGTGATGGTATCCAGCGGAATGATCTCCGCCAAGCAGGACTTGGAGAATTTAATATCTCCAATGACCGCCTCTGTAAAGTCCTCCACCCCCAGAAAACTTCTGACCTGGCCCAGCCGCTCATCCGAAGCTGGAAGAACGAGCGGGCAGCATTGCTCTGCGGCGGCGAGTGTCAGGGAAATTTCCCCAGTTGTTTGCCTGGCGCTGTTTCCGGCAAGCTCTGATTGAATGAGGAGGCCCTCTGACAGCCCATCCCCCAGAGGTACAATTTTGAACCCCATGACATTTGTGATCTCCTGTGCCTGGAAGTCCATGGCGTCCTTTTCCACAGTTTCCTTTGCCCGCTGGATGGCCTCCTCCGCTCCTGTTCCAACAGCCAGGATATTGTGGCGGTTCAGCTCAGAAAAAGAGCCGTTCCAGGTAGAGTAGGCCACCGAGTACAGTTTCATGCCGAGGGTTTCAGCATGATTGCCCGCTTCATGAGTTGCCATGACTGTCCTCCCATCTGGTGTTCGTCATTGTCCCGCCCTCCCGATCCGCATAACTTCCGGCCCGTACCGGACGATAACCGCCGCGCTGACGATCAGCAGCAGGGTATCATCGCTGACCAGCTCCGGGTCGGACAGTTCCTCCGATGCTGCGCCCAGCATACCGGAGCAGATACCCTTCGCCGCGCGGTAGAGGACGTAATCCTGGATCGTGCTGTCCCTCAGCCGAACGTTGGCGAAATCGACCTGACCCGGCCCGACTGCCCTGAGCGTCTTCTGCCAGAGCGCGGCGTGGGCGGAGAGCAGGTATACCGCCGCCAGCCACCGGCTGTTGACGGTCCTGTCCTCTCCCTTTGTCATCTCCTGCATCCGCATGACGTGGAGCGGCCCATCAAAGTGGAAGCCATCGAACCGGCAGGCGAGACTCATAGCCCTCTGTTTCAGAGGCAGGTACTTCCAGGGCCGAATCGTTTCAATGATAAGTTCCTCCAGGGTCACCGCTCCGGCCTCCAGCCGCTCGGAGAGGTAGAGGCAGCGCAGACTGCGGCAGCTCCGGCGCCGGTGTTCCAGACAGTTCCGGCAGTCCAAATCCGCCGCCGCAGGGTGGTAGCGGCAGAGGACCGCGCTGCCATGGCCGCGGGGCGCAAAATTTGGCGTCATCGTCATCTGGCGTTCTATTTCCGCCATAACTGTGCCGTGTTCAAAAAATCTGTTCATTTTCTGCTTTCCTTCCTTCAAGAATAAAAAAAGAGAGACCTGTTTTTGCCAAACCGGCAATACAGGCCCCTCCTGATCTTAAAAATGTTTACCTGCTGAAGTCTTCCCAGGTGCAGCTCCTAAACAGCTTCTTCCGGTTGACCCACTGGGCAAACGCCTGCTGTTCCTTTGTTGGTTCGCCGCCATCATAATCTCGGTATGGCTGTGCAAACGGTTCCACGCCCATCTCCCGTAGCGCCAGGACGGACCATCCCCTCTTTACGGGGCACGATGCACCATTCGCAAGCGTTGCAGCATCCACGTGTTAAAAAACCGATGGCAGGTCTCCACTTGGGGTAGAGGCTGTAGTCCGGGGGACAAGCTTCCACCTCCGGCGGCAGGCTGCCGAAGTCCTTGTAGCCTGTACCGCCTGTGATGATCTCGTCCGCATCGATCACCGTATCGAAGTCCGGTGTGAACGTGAACACCTTCGACAGATAGACTTTATCGTAGGACTCAAAGCCGTTCCACCATGTCACGCGATCTCCCTGCCGCTTGTGCCAGGAGGACAGCCGCATCAGCGCCAGGTTAGGAAAGCCGCCATGGCCGTCTACGGCGATCAGGCCCACCCGCACTCCATCACCCCCTTGTACAATAAAAAGGGGCCGCAGCGCATCACATTGCGGCCCCTCCCTGACAGGATCAATATTGCTGCATTCCTTCCAGCCCCTGCGGTTTGGGACTTTGGGTCAGCTCATTTGCCAGATCGATCACCTGCGGTATGGCTTCCTGGATCTGCTCCATGATCCCCTCCAGGAGCTTGCCCTGCTCCGGATTGGAGACGAGACCTTGAACTGTCATGTTCTGCGCCGCGTCAAAAATCACCGCCATCTGCTCTTTTGTGAAGAGAAGTTCAGATGGCAGCAGTCCGGAGCGGACGGCGAAATCCTGCTTTGCGGCAGTGTAGGCGCCTGCGGCATGGAATGAATCGTAGTAGTGTCCCTGACACAAGGAGCGGTCATGGGCCCGTTCCCACGTGATGAACTGCATTCCATATTGTGTCTGGTGCCCAGCCAGAACTGTGTCGTTGAACTCCGCCAGCAGCCGGTAGCCGTCTGACAACCCCTCCTCCCGCAGAACAGGGGCCTGCTCCACCAGACGCATGTACGTCATAACTTCCACCGCAATCGACCGCACCTGATCCAGCGCGTCCTCCTGACCGTTCCTCCGCACATAGTCCGGGTCATAGCTTACATTGCCGTGCATGTTGACGTTACAGACCCGGTGGGCGTCTTTTTCTATAGGCAGAAGTCCCTCGTACTCCGGCTGGACCGTGAAGCCTTGACGCTGCAGCTGCAAGCCCGCCTCGTTCAGATATCTTTTTTGAAAATCAGTCATGTCTTTCACCTCGTTAAAATATCATCGTGATCTGTCCGTTGATCTGTTTTTCAGACCGGGGATCGAGCCGCAGCTCTTTTGCTGTGGCGGCTCGGATGCCCAGTCCGCTATCCGTTTCAGCAGCGACCAGCCGGCCTTCCTGGAGCAGCTGTGTGACCAGCTCGGATACGAACCGTCTGCCGCAGCTGTTCCTCCGGTCTTTATCACAGAGGCGGCGGACCTCAAAATGTTCCGCAACGTACTCTGCAACAGGATCTACGATATAAAGATTCGACCGCTTTGTCCGGTATTGCTCCAGAATGAACGCAGCAATCTCATCACGCCTGGCCTCCAGCACATTCCGGTATTCCTCGTCGCTCATATCCAGATATTCCTCATAGCAGTCAACTGCGCAGCATTGGAAGGTCTGTGCGCCCGACAGCTGCTCCCGTAGGAGCGGAATATTGGCTTCATCCAGCACACCGCTGAAGCTGGCGGGATGCAGATAGAGGTCCTGCCGGTCTTTCGTCACCGTGTCGCAGACGCCGTTCCGGCCCTCTTGGAGCGTCCAGCCCATCTCCTGAAACAGCTGGCGGCTCTCTGCCTTGAATGCAGTCAGGTCTGTATTGCCTGCTCCCGCGGGATCATATCCCCGGCATTGGATACGCAGGTACACCATTCGATATGCCATACAGTGCCCCCTATTACATCATCTGCTGCATCCACGAAGAAGGAGCCGGGGCATCTGCCTCCGGCTCCTCCATCACGGCTTGTTCACTTTCTACTAGCATCCACGCTTCGGTGACCTGTTTTGCAGCATAGATACCATTCTGGTTCAACATCCTCTGCCATGCGCCCTGGCTGAGCGCCCAGCGGAACCCGTTCTGCTTCTCCTTCTTTCTCACCGGGAAGTTCGCGCGGCCTGCCACCAGAATAGATGGACACCTGGTCTGGATCTCAAAGTTCTCATTGAAATTGTCCGCCAGCTTCCTGGCGTAGGTGTCCAGGAGACGGTCGATCCTCTCGTGGTACATGGGGTCGGTACGGGCCTTTTGCTTCTCCGCTATGGCGGCGGCCTCGTCCACCATGGCATGATACTCCGCTGTGGCGCTGCCCGCTTTGTACTCATAATGGCTGTTCATCATGTTGGCCTGACGGGCCAGGGTCTCGTTGATGGGGTAGTAGGTCGGCATAAGATCTCTCCTTCTGTTTTTGTGGCCGCCAGAACAATACCACAGGTCCAGCGAAATTGCTATTCAGCGGATCGGACAAATTCCCATGGGAAAATGCCTCTGCTCGTGGTTAAAACAGCGCCGGTTCAATGGCCTGCGGCAGTCAGCTTTCATTAGCTTATGCCTCCCATCGTCATACCACTGTTGCCGTAGTCCTCCAGCGCGCGTG
>JAAZZJ010000010.1:0-4382 GCA_014237695.1 Oscillospiraceae bacterium
CGTCTCCCCGGAGGAGGCCACGGTGAGGGCGTCCCGGAGGTTCTGCTTGCTGTCGGTGGTCTCGAAGCCGATGGGCTTCTGTGCCCCCGTCAGCACGATGGGCTTGGGGCACCCCTGGATCAGGTAGCTCAGTCCCGCCGCCGTGTAGGCCATGGTGTCCGTGCCGTGTGCAACCACAAAGCCGTCAAATTCCCGGTACCGCTCCCGGATGGCCCCGGCGATCCGGGCCCAGTGCTTAGGCTGGATATTGGTGCTGTCCAGGCTGAAGAGCTGACAGCAGGATATCTCACAGATTCCCGAAATATCGGGGATGTATTTTAAGAGCTGCTCGCTGGTCAGCTCCGGGGTCAGGCCGTTCTCCCCCATCTCCGAAGCGATGGTGCCCCCGGTCCCGATCAAAAGGATTCGTTTCTTGTCCATCATCCGTCACCCGTTCCTCTTATCCGCAAACTGTTTCACGCAGGATATGTTTATCCGAGATCCCGTCCGTCCAGGGCCGCCAGGCCGAAGCGGACCGCAAGGGCGATCTCCTCCCGGGCCTCCCCGGAGGGGGCGGCGTCATAGCGGCCCTTCATCTCCTGCAGGAACAGGCCCCGCAGGGAATCCTCACCGGCTCTGGCCCACAGGCTCTGGGCCGGACGGGTCCTGTCCCGCAGCTCCAGGGCGTAGAACCGCTCCCGGAAAGCGCTCTCCAGGGCGGGGAGGTCCACCCCCCGCTCGTCCGCCTCGCCGGTGAAGATGATCCGGCAGATGTCCTGGTCCGCCGTCTCCGGGAGAACCGCCTCAAGAGCCTCCCGGGGGGACGCTTCGGTCACGTCCGCCTCCAGGATCCGGTACCTCCTGCGGCACAGGGGGATGAAGCGGAGGGAGACCCCCTCCCGGTCCGCTGTGCCCGACAGCACGCCCTTGTCTCCCAGCTCGTCAAACCCCCGTCCCTCCGGACAGCCGGGGTAGGCCCAGCAGGTATTCCCGTCCCGCTGAACGCCGCTGTACTGGTGGATGTGTCCCAGGGCCGCATAGTGCAGGCCGCTGGCCGCCAGCTGCTCTCGAAGCACCGGCCCGTAGGCGCTGCCGGGGGCCCCCACGTCCCCGTGGAGACACAGCAGATGGGTTCTGCCGTCCCGGGGCGCGGCAAAGCCCGCCAGAACCTGATCCGTCCGCCCCCGGGAGGTGAAGGCCGCCCCATGGACCACGCAGTTCAGATCCGGCAGGACAACCGCCTCCAGCTCCTCCGAGCGGAAAATATGCACATTCTCCGGCCATCGCCGGAGGGCGTAAGGGCTGATGGCCGTATAGGGGTCGTGGTTGCCCGGAGCGATGAACACCGGGCAGGGCAGCGACGCCAGGACGTCCCCCAGCTGCTCCAGGGTCTCCGGGAAAACCCGCTCCCCGTCAAAGAGGTCCCCGGACAGCAGCAGCACCTCCGCCTTCTCCTCCAGGACCAGCCTGGCCAGGCGGCCGGTCAGCTCCCGGCTCTCCCGGCGGCGCTCCCGTGCCTTCTCGGTGGGCAGGCCGCCAAAGGCGCTGTCCAGATGAAAGTCTGCTGCATGTACGATCTTAGGCATCGCTCTCTCCCCTCTCCGTTTCCGGCCAGACCACGTGGAATTCCTCGCACACCACCGGCATATCCTCGGTAAAGGCCAGACCGGCAGCGGCCATTTCCCTCCGGAAAAACGCCTCGTGGACCTGCCTCCAGCAGGCCAGGGACCGGTCGCCCTCTCCCTCCCGGCGGGCATGGTCCGGGCCTACGTCCCCATAGGGGACCACCGTGACCCGGTCCGTCAGGATCACACATACCGCCTCGCTCTGGCTGTCCAGGATGACGCTGTACTCTCCCGCCTCCGGCAGGGGTTCTCCCTCCAGTCCGTAGAGGGGATACGCGGAGGCGGTTGCCGTCTTTATGCCTGCCAGCACCAGCCCCGCCAGCTTGTCCGGCTCCCCGCCGAAGGCCCAGGCCTCATAGTCCGCCTCCGCCGGGCCCCGGGCGGCCGTAAAATCCTGCCACATCCGCTCTGCCGTCATCGTATCTCGATCCTTTCCACATCCACGCACAAGCCGGCAGCGCTGTCCAGGCTGAACACCGCTCCCTGCAGCTTGCAGGGCCCGCCGGCCACCTGGTACCGCCCGGGCAGGCCGCCCAAAAACTGCTCCACGCTCTGCTCCGGCCTGATGCCCAGAACGCTCTCGACGGGACCCGTCATGCCCAGATCGGTGATATAGCCCGTCCCCTTTGGGAATACGCCTCCGTCGGCGGTGGGCACGTGGGTATGGGTCCCCCACAGGGCGGAAACCCGGCCGTCCAGATAATACGCCATGGCCAGCTTTTCGCTGGTGGCCTCGGCATGGAAGTCCACCAGGGTGAACAGGGGCTTGTCTCCCCGCAGGAGCCTGTCCGCGGTGAGGAAGGGGTTGTCCGCGTTGAAGTCCAGACCGCACCGGCCGATGAGGTTCATGACCCCGACCTGTACCCGTCCGCAGTCGTAGACCCCCCAGCCCTTTCCGGGGGCCCGGCCTGTATAATTGGCGGGGCGCAGCAGATAAGGGTCCTCCTCCAGGCGGGCTGCAAGCTGAGGCTTGCCGAAGGTATGGTTCCCCAGGGTCACCACGTCCGCCCCGGCGGCATAGAGCCGCTCTGTCTGGTCCGGGGTAATCCCGGTGACGGCGGCGTTCTCGCCGTTGACCACCGTAAAATGGATATCCTTCAGCCGCTTCAAGGGGCGCAGGCTTCTCTCCAGATGGGCCAGCCCCTCTTCGCCGACTACGTCGCCGATGGCCAAAATATGATAGATCATGGAATCCCCTCCCCGGAGCGTGCTGCGTATCTCAGTGGTAGTATATCCGGGATTGGGGAAAATTGCAAGGGGGAAGTGGAGGGAGGAGGAAATCCATTTTGCGTCCGCAGGGCGCGGCGGGGCCGTCCCGCCCGTGGATGCAAAATGGATTTCCGTGGGAGGGAGACGGGGCGGGCTATTGGATCACGCCCACCTCCGTTCCCGTATAATACCATTTCAAAATCTCCTGATAGGTCATCCCGCCTTCCGCCAGGACGTTGGATCCATATTGGCTCATGCCTACGCCATGGCCGTATCCGGAAACGGAGAAGGTCACCTCGTCCCCGTCAAAGGCGATGGTGAAGCAGGCGCTGCGAAGATCCAGAATGGTCCGCAGGCGGTTGCCTCCCACCTCCACGCCGCCCACGGAAAGGCTGGTCACCATACCGGCGGGCTGCTGTTGAATATTGGTAAACCAATTGGAGGGGCTCCCCTCCAGAACCGCCTCCGGCAGCGCCTCCCGCAGCCGCTCCCCCAGCTCTCCGGCGGAAAATACGGCAGTGGAGCGGTAGTTGGGCACCGTGTCCTCTCCCTCCGGCGTCTCCACGCTCTGTAAATAGGGCAGGCTGGCGCTCCAGACGCTCTGGGCGTCCTGGGTGGTTCCCACCGAGGATGAGTGAAACACCGCCAGCACCGGCGCGCCCTCATAGAGGACGCACTCTCCGTCGGTCTCTGTCACCGCCCGGCGGATCTTTTCCTCGTATTCCGCCGCGTGTTCTCCCCAGTCCGCGGCGGCGTCCGCCTGAGTCTTGTAGGCCTGACAGCAGGTGATATCATCGCAGGCGTCCGCCTGAGGATGGTTGGCGCTGCCTCCCCCGGCGATTTTGTGGAGGATATAGGTCCGGGCCGCTACGGCCTGGGCCTTCAGCGCCTCCTGATGAAAGGCGGCGGGCATCTCCGCCCGGACCACCCCCATCAGATAGGTCTCCATGTCCGTCTGCTGGAGCTTTCCGTCCGCCAGAAGGTTCAAAACCGTTGTGCTGTCCCTTCCCGGCTCCCGGCTTCCGCTGTCCGGGGCAGGGTCATCCTCCTCCGGCTGAGGCGGCAGATCCTCCGCAGGCTGAGGTTCCGGCCGGGGCTCCGGCGCTCTGGCGGGGCCTCCCCAGAGCCAGGGCAGAAAAAAGATCAGAAAAATCAGAAGCAGCGACACCGCGATCTGCTTACCCATAGACGCATCCTCTCCTTCTTCTCCCAACATATGCGCTGCTTGTCCAAAAAATGAATGACAAATTGCAATTTGCGTGTTATACTGGAGGGCGCCCTCCCAAGAAGGCTCAGAAAGGAATTTGTGCCATGAAGAATGCGTTATATTTGAAGGGCCTGCGCCTTTGGGTGCAGGGACTGCTGCTCCTGGCCCTGCGCTGGGCGCAGTTGAAAAACGGCTTTGATCCGGAGACCGGGCTGTCCCGGCAGTCGGTGCCGGGCATCGTGCTGGCTGCCGCCATCCTTCTGCTGGCCGCGGCGGAGGCGGCATTCTGCTTCCGGCTGCCCGGCGGGAGCCGTTCCTACCCCTGCTGCTTCCGGCCAACGGAGGGGCCGGACCGCCCCCTG
>JAAZZJ010000010.1:4392-21388 GCA_014237695.1 Oscillospiraceae bacterium
CCGCGGCAACATGCGCCGCCTCCGCCCGGGCTCGGCGGGCCGCAGCAGCACACCCACGCCCCGCCGCCCGGCGGCTCGTTCGCCGGGCAGTCTTCCGGGCATCGCGGCGGCGGCGGGTATCCTGCTGTTTGTCCGGCAGACCCGGAGCGGGGAGGGGAAGGTCTTCCCTCTGCTGCCCGCCATGATCTTCTCCGTACTGTTTCTTCTGCTAGTGTACCTGCCCCAGGACAGCAACCCTGTGCTGGCCCGGTACTACCTGCCGGTACTGGCGGCAGCCCTGACCTCCTGCGCTTTTTACCAGCTGGCGGGATTTGCCTGCCGGGACGCCTCGCTGCGCTGGTTTGTGTTCTTCGGAGATCTGGCGGTGCCCGTCTCCCTCGCCGCCCTGGCAGACAGCGGCGAAAACTGGGGGCAGATGCTGGCCGGCGCGGGCTGCGCCATGGTGCTGACCGTGTTTCTCCTGCTGCGCCGGGCGGAGCCTCTGCCGGAACCTGAGAAAGCGCCGGAGGACGAGGCAGTCTGAGGAGCCGTATCCACATGACGCAGTCCGGACTGTCTTTCCCCTCCATACCGCACCAACTCTCCTGTCTGACGGGAAAATCCACCCTCCGGCTGTGCGCGGAGCCCCCGACATATCAAAAAACGGATACCGCCGGAGTATTTTCCGGCGGTATCCGTTCTGTGCGTCAAAAAACTTTTTAAATTTTCAGCAGGAAATCGTATTATGTTCAATGAATGCGCACGGCGATCTGCCGGGCGTCGGCCCGGCGCAGAGCGATGACCGCGCCGCATACGGCATAAGCCACCGGATCACCCCAGGGGCTCTCCTGCACCGCCGACACCTCTCCGCCGGGGACAAACCCCAGCTCCAGCATCCTGCGGCGCTGGGGCTCCGGCGTGAAAAGGCCGGTGACGGCGGCCCGGCAGCCCACTGCCAGGCGGTCCAGCGTGGTTACATCCTCCATGAGAGGAAACCTCCTTATCGTTCAAACGCGGGATACCGTTCCCGCGGAATCCGGTTTTGCTGCATGCCAGTCTATGCCGCAGGGGAGGTCACTGTTCCAGAAAATCCAGAATCCCGCCGGCAATCCCCTGGGCCAGCTTGTCCTGGTACTCCGGCAGGACCAGCATCTCCAGCTCCGAGGGCGTGGACATAAAGCCGCATTCCACCAGGGCGGCGGGCACCTGTGCGGTACGCAGCACCGCCAGATTGGGACGCTCCTCTATGCCGAAATCGGCGGCTCCGGTGGACTCCAGCATGGTCTCCCGAAGCATCTGCGCCAGCTGCCAGCCCTCCGTCCCCTCGCTGTAGGCGCAGGTATAGACGCCCAGCGCGTCGTCATGCTCCACATTGGCGTTGCAGTGGACGCTGACAAGCAGATCCGCCCCCAGGGTGTTGGCCAGGCCGGAGCGGGCGTAGAGGTCCACATCCTGATCTCCGGTCCGGGTCATCCGTACCGTCACGCCCTCCGCCTCCAGCAGCCCGGCTGTCCGGGCGGCGATGGCGAGATTCAGATCCTTTTCCTTTATGCCGCCGTATTCCGCTCCGTTATGGGCGCCGCCATGGCCCGGGTCCAGCACCACCAGGGCGGAATCGCCGGAAACGGACTCCTCCGGCAGATCAGGGGAGGAGATGGAAACCGTGAAGGTAACGGGGTCCCAGGCCACTGTACAGCCCAGCGCCTCCGCAACGGCCCGGAGGGGCACCATGGTTGTTCCGCTGCCGGATATGTAGGAAGCCGGAGCGTCCAGCGGAACGCCGTCTACGAAAATCCGGACGCCATTCCCGGCTCCGGAGGCGGTGAGGGAGAGGGCCAGCAGCAGGCCCAGGGTCAGGAAGAGGGTATAGAGACGTTTCATCGGGTGGTATTCCTTTCTGTTTCATCCGCCTTTCGACAAAAGGCGGCGGCGTTTTCTCCATTTTACCCGATGGACCCACGGAGCGCAAGCGGTAAGTTCTGTCAGGAAGGCGCAAAATATAGCCGCCCTCGCCGGCTGAACCGGCCCTCCCTTACCGTCCCGCTCCCGCTCCCGCAGGAAATTTTTGCGCATCTTACAAGAACCCCCTTGACAAAAGCGGAGAAGCAGTGTACAGTTAGTCAAAACAAACGTCAAACGTACATAAGGAGAAGGCCGCGTATATGAAGGATCAGAAGGGACCCATGACCTTGGACAAACTGAGCATCGGGGGGAGCTGCGTCATCGAGCAGGTGGGCAACCAGCGTGCGGCGGTGAAGCGCCGCCTCATCGACATGGGGCTAACCCCGGGCACCACGGTGGAGCTTATCAAGACCGCCCCCTTCGGGGACCCCATGGAGGTGCGCCTGCGGGGCTATGAGCTGAGCCTGCGGAAGGAGGACGCCGCCCAGATTCGGGTTGCCCCCGCCGCGGCAAAGGTTCCGGAGAAGGAAGCCGTGTCCGAGAGCGCCTACCACCTGGGCGCCTCCTGCCACGGGGACTGCGCCCGCTGCAAAATGGGCTGCGCCGGTCCCACGGACCTGGAGGCCATGCACCGGGCCCACCGGCATGAGCAGGAACACCACCCCAGCACCTACGATCCCCACGCCCACGACCAGCGGCCCTGGAAGGTCGCCCTGGTGGGCAACCCCAACTGCGGGAAGACCACGCTGTTCAACGCCCTCACCGGGTCCAATCAGTACGTGGGCAACTGGCCCGGAGTGACGGTAGAGAAGAAGGAGGGGGAGGCAAAGCTGGGGGACGTCTCGTTCACGGTGGTGGACCTGCCAGGCATCTATTCCCTGTCCCCCTACTCCATGGAGGAAATGGTTGCCCGGAAATTCATCCTCGGCGAACAGCCTGACGCCATCATCGACATAGTGGACGCCACCAATCTGGAGCGGAATCTGTACCTCACCATGCAGCTTCTGGAGCTGGAGCGGCCTGTGGTGCTGGCGGTGAACTTTATGGACGAGGTGGAGAAAAAGGGGGATGTGATCGACTGCGGACGGCTGGCCGCCAGTCTGGGCGTACCGGTGGTACCCATCTCCGCCCGGGACAATGTAAACATCGACCGTCTGGTCCAGGAGGCCCATAAGCAGATGCACACGGGACTCACCGTGGAGCCTGACGACCTCTATGACGACTTCACCCACGCCATCCACCACCGTATCAGCGAACTCATCCATGACCGGGCCTATGAGAAGGGCATCCCCGCCCACTGGGCGGCCATCAAGCTGCTGGGCGGCGACGGGGAGGTAGCCAAGGATCTGGCACTGGACCAGGCGGTCCTGGACAAAATCGATGCCATCGCCGGAGAGTACGAGTCCGCAAGTCCTCTGGGAGACCGGGAGACCCTGCTGGCGGACAGCCGGTACCGGTTTGTGGAGCGGGTGATCCGCTCCTCAGTGAAAAAAAAGAGCCACGACGGGGAGCGGACCGTCACCGAGCGGATCGACGCCGTGGCGACCCACCGGATCTGGGCCATTCCCGTCTTTCTGGGAATGATGCTGGCGGTGTTTCTGGTGACCTTCAGCGGGCCGGGGGCCTGGATGTCGGACGGCATCGCCTGGTTTGTGGAAGAGGTCCTGTGCCCCGGGGTGTCCGGATGGCTGGAGGCGGTCCGCGCGCCGGGGTGGCTCAGCGGGCTGCTGGTAGACGGGCTGATTTCCGGCGTGGGCGGCGTGCTGACCTTCCTGCCCATGATCGCGCTGCTGTTTTTGTTCCTCTCCATGCTGGAGGACAGCGGATACATGGCCCGGGCGGCCTTCGTCATGGACCGGACCCTGCGCCACTTTGGTCTGAGCGGGAAAGCGTTCATCCCCATGCTCATGGGCTTCGGCTGCACGGTTCCCGCCGTGATGGGCGCGCGGACCATGGAGAATGAGAAGGACCGGCGGATGACCATTTTGCTGGTGCCCTTCATGTCCTGCGGGGCGCGCCTGCCCATTTACGGGCTGATGACCGCGGCGTTTTTTCCCCGGCACGCGGGACTGGTGGTGTTCGCTCTGTATCTGCTGGGACCGGTAGCCGCCATCATCTCCGGGCTGATCCTGAAGCGGAGCGTCTTTCAGGGGGAACCTGCGCCCTTCCTGCTGGAGCTGCCGCCGTACCGGATGCCCACCCTGCAGAACATCTGGCTCCATGTGTGGGAGCGGGTACGGGACTTCCTGACCCGGGCGGGGACCATCATCGCCGCCATGAGCGTGGCGGTGTGGTTTCTCCAGAGCTTCGGAACAGATTTCCGGATGGTGGAGGACACGGCGGACAGCATCCTGGCCATGGTAGGCGGAGCGATCGCGCCGGTGTTCGCGCCCATGGGCTTCGGTGCCTGGCAGGCAGCGGTGGCGCTGCTGACGGGACTCATCGCCAAGGAGGCGGTGGTCAGCTCCATGAGTCTGTTCTACGGGTTCTCGCTGACGGATTACACCGCCGCCGGGGCGGCGATGGCGGCAACCTTCTCCCCTGCCGCGGCGCTGGCGTTCCTGGTGTTCTGCGCGCTGTATACCCCCTGCGTGGCCGCTATAGCCACCATCCGGCGGGAGATGAACAGCCTGAGCTGGACGGTGCTGGCGCTGGTCTGGCAGCTGGGCGCGGCATGGCTGGCATCCTTTGCCGTATATCAGATCGCGGCCCTTTTTCTGTAAGAACGCCTCTGTATATGCCAAAGGCCCCGGAGGCGATCCTCCGGGGCCTCTTCGCGTCAAAAACAATGCCCTGCGCCTTTTTTGAGAAGGGAGCCGGCAGCGGCGGCAGTATAAATCGGTAAAGTTCGGCGGCTGAAATGGGGCGTGGACTGCGTTGTCGTCCTTGCCACACCACATTTTCCCTCGCCTCCTTTTACCAACTCTCAAGCGCGCCGACGATATTCTCAAAAATCGTTTACTAAAATGATATCAATGGCATTGTTTTGCATTCGCAGACAAGCAGTAAATATCCTATAATTTTGCTATCAAAATAGTGTGAGGTCGATATGGCAAATTACTATACGCCTTTTTCCCTCCGGATATCGGAGGAGCTGCTGGCAAAGCTCAAGGTAATCGCCGTCCGGAACAAGCGCTCCGCCAACAAGGAGATGGAGTACGCTCTGGAGCAGTACGTCAGATCCTTTGAGGAGCGCCACGAGGAAATCATCATCGAGGGCGATGCCCTGTAACCGGAAGGCTGTCCCATCCACAAACGAAACGGAACAGGAGGACACCCTATGAAATCAACAGGCATTGTACGCCGGATTGACGAGCTTGGCCGGATTGTTCTTCCCGCCGAGCTGCGCCGTACCCTGAACATTGGAGAGCGGGAGACCATGGAGATTTTCGTGGATGGTTCCTCCATTGTCCTGAAGAAATACAGCCCCGCCTGTATTTTCTGTGACAGCGCCCGGGACGTGGTTCTTTTCAAGGGCAAGAACATCTGCACCCGCTGCCTCCGCCAGCTTCGGGAACCCACCTGACCTGGCCCGGCGCAAAAGCGGCCCGATGAGGACGCCGCCCTGGGGATCGACCCCGCAGGGCCCGATGTCCCCGTCGGGCCGCTTTTTTCTCTATTCCTTCTCCGCCTCCAGCACATACAATCTGCTGCCAAAATCTCCCATCACCCGGGTCTCCCCATCGAAGCCTGTGCCCGAGAACCCCTGCTTCAGCCAGATCCCCGTCTTCATCAGGAGATCGCCCGAAGCAGCCGTGCCCTCCTTCTCTCCCGGCAGGCGAACCAACTTTTCCGCCGCCGCCATCATGGACCCAGGCCTGACCCGCACCGGCGAGACCATATTTACCAGCGATCCGAAAGCCGCCAGCTCCGTCCCCACCGGCCGGACGGACAGCCTGTAAACATTCCCGGACGCCAGCCCACGGGCCATCAGCCGCAGCCCGGGCGCGTTGGGCCGGTTTTCCTGCTGGAGCAGCAGGGACAGCGCCGTGCCGTAATCCCCGGACACCGCCATTATCTGCCACAGTCCGTCCTCCCCTCCCCGCAGGCGGTAGAGCCTCCCGAACTGCAATGTCCCCCGGTATTTTTTATAGAACGCGATCTGTCCCGCCACCATGACCTTCTCCCTCTCCGGCAGACTGCACAGATCCAGCTCATACCCCAGCAGCCCGAAGGCCGCCGTCTGAAACCGGCTGTCCAGCGGCGCGGTCCGCAGCGTCTGATGGTTGGGGCTGGCGCTGACATGGGCACCCATCACCGACTGCGGATACCCGAAGCTGGCATTATACTGTATCCTGCACCGGCACAGCGCGTCCGTATTATCCGACAGCCAAACCTGAGGCATATAGCACAGCATCCCCGGATCCGTCCGGTTCCCCCCGCTGGCGCAGGCCTCGAAGAGGATCTTTGGGAACCGCGCCGTCAGCTCTCCCAGCACCCGGTACAGCCCCAGGATATACCGGTGCCGCACCTCCCCCTGCCGCTCCGGCGGCAGGGCGGCGGAGTACGTATCCGTCATCACCCGGTTCATATCCCACTTGACATACGCCGGCTCCGCCTCCTCGAACACCTCCGACAGCACCCGAACAAGGTGATCCTGCACCTCCTCCCGGCTCAGATCAAGGATAAACTGGTTCCGTCCCACCGCCTGCCCCGGGCGTCCCAGAATCCAGTCCGGGTGAGCCCGGTACAGCCTGCTGTCCTCGCTGACCATCTCCGGCTCCACCCAGAGCCCGAATCCAATCCCCAGCGCCCGGACCCGCTTCGCCAGACCGCCCAGCCCCTCCGGCAGCTTCCTCCGGTCAGTTATGTCCCAGTCCCCCAGAGACCGCCTGTCATTGTCCCGCCTGCCGAACCATCCATCGTCCAGCACAAACAGCTCCGCCCCCAGCTCCTTCCCCTGTCTGGCCAGCCGCAGGAGGTCCTTCTGGGTAAATCGAAAGTAAAAGCTCTCCCAGCTGTTCACCAGCACCGGCCGGACCCGCCGCTTCCACCATCCCCGGACCACATGCTCCCGAATAAAGCCATGGAGGTTCCCGCTCATTTCCGCGGCACCCCAGCCGCAGGTCATCGCCGCCTCCGGCGCATAAAAGCTCTCTCCCGGCTCCAGCCGCCAGGAGAACCCCTCCGGCTGAATCCCGTGAAGGAACCGCAGCTTCCCATAGGCGTTGCCGCAGGCGCACTCAAAATGGTCCCCACTGTAAAGCAGATGGAACCCGTAGCACTCCCCGTGGACCTCGTCCGTCCCTCTGCTCTCCAGCATCACGAAGGGATTGGCCCGATTGGACGAACACCCGGTCCTGCTCCCGCCAACGATGGTCCCCGGCCCGCATTCCGTCCTGACAGCCTCAAACTCCCGCGCCCACGCCCCGTTGAAGGAGGTGAACAGATACTTCTGCTCCGGAAAGTCCACCTGACTGCTCAGCAGCCGCAGCACCTCCACCGGCTTCTCCCCCAGATTGACCAGCCGCGCCGACCGCGTGATAACGTCGCACCGGTCGAACGTAGTATACAAAAGCTCCAGCCGCAGTCCCCCGCGCTTCTCCAGCAGCGACACCCGCAGCGTCCGGCACACCCCCGCCTCATCATAGGCAGACGGCAGGCCCTCCAGCTCCGGCTTCTCCTCCAGCACCTCCGCGCCCTCGAACCGGAAATCCGTCAGCGTATCCCCATCCGGCCCGCGCACTGTCACCATGCTCTCCCGCAGATCCCCCAGCCCGGGACTGGAAACCTCCAGCGCCATATCCTCCAGACAGACGCCTTCCAGCCCAGCCCCGTTCCCCGGAAAATGCCGCACCTGGGGCACCAGCGCCTCCCAGCCTCCCGAGAGATCCAGTCTCCGTCCATAATAGAGGTGCTGCAAAAAACCCTGCTCTGTCACCCGGAAGCAGTACGCAGTCCCCCGCGTCTCCAGCAGAAAAAACTCTTTCATTATACAGATCATATCCCCGTCTCCTCTCGTTTTTTCCTATTTTACCATCCCGTCTCCCACCTTGCAAGCGCCTCTTCCGGAACGTTCTCCAGAAATTCCCGAAATTATTTTGGAGATTTTTCGAAAAAAGCCTTGCCATTCCATCTCCGCTGTGCTATAATGCAAGTAATTTGATATAGGAAGGAAGTGATAGCGAACATGATTAAGCCTTTCACCGGTGTCGATATTGACGACATGATTTTCGGTGAGCGCGATACCTCCATCAGCGAGCGGTAAACCTGTTTCCCGGCAAAAAAAAGAACGGAAAGGCCACGCTTGAAAGCGTGGGTTTTTTATTTTTATGTGCCAGATCGTGTTCACCCCCGTCTCCGAAGCAGGCGGAAGCCCCGGTTTTCTGGAATGAATCCATTCCGAAAACCGGGGCTTACTTTTTCTTGAAAGAAAAAGTAAGCAAAAAGAACTTTAAGTTCGCTCCGCACTCTCCTGCGGCCCTTTACATTCCCGCACGGTAACGAAACATGGTGCCCAGTCGGAAGACCGGCTGCCTACAGGATGAACCCCCCGTCCACCGTCAGCACCTGCCCGGTGATAAAGTCCGCGTCATCCCGGAGGAAAAACGACACAGCCCGTGCCACATCCTCCGGCGTGCCCAGCCGTCCGGCGGGAGTCTGGTCCACCAGGGACGCCAGCGTCTCCTCTCCCAGCCCCCGCACCATGTCCGTCTCAATGACCCCCGGCGCCACGCAGTTGACCCGGATATGAGACGGCGCCAGCTCCATGGCCAGCGACCGGGTAAGCCCGATCACCGCCGCCTTGGACGCGGCATAGGCCACCTCGCAGGATGCCCCCCGCAGTCCCCAGATGGAGGAGATGTTCACGATCCCCCCTGCCTTCTCATGGAGCATGTGGGGCAGCACCGCCTGAATGGTGTGAAACGCCCCGTCCGCGTGAACGGCAAACATCCGCCGCCACAGCGCCTCCGGCGTATCCTGAAACAGGTCGTTCTGGGCGATCCCGGCGTTGTTCACCAGCGTCGTCACCGGCCCCAGTTCCTCCTCCACCTCCCGGACAGCCGCATCGACCGCCTCCCGGTCCGCCACATCGGCCCGGACCGCCAGCGCTCTGCCGCCCTGCCCCAAGATCTCCGCCGCCAGCGCCTCCGCCGCCTCCCGGGACCGCAGGTAGTTGATCCCCACAGCGTATCCCTCCGCCGCCAGCCGGCGGACGATGGCCCGTCCGATCCCCCGGCTCCCGCCGGTCACAAATGCCGATTTTCCCATAGCGCCCCTTCCCATCACTTCATTCCATGATCTTAATCAAATCGTTAATCCAGGCATCGCACGGCTCATCGATCGGCGCCGCCCCAAGCCGCTTTTGTGCAAACGACTCGACCACCGCCACCAGCCATCGAAACCCAAGTCTGTCTTTCTGCTCTTTGTTGAGGTCCCGCATTTCAAAATCGATCCATTCATCAAAGGAAAACAGGTGTATTTCCGTTCCTGTTTCCAGCTCCACTTCTTCCGCACGGCTGACAATATCTTTCCTCAGATCAACTTTCCCATCGCAGACGAACCCCGCGATCTTCACCTCAGGGTGCGTCAGCAGCTTATCCCGCAGTTCTTCCAGCTCATCCCTAAGATACGGCTTCCCATACTTGGCATCCCAAGCCTCCGTAATGATACCATTTTCAGTAAGCTCTATATCGCCCACGTTACCATGCTTCTTGTTTGCAGAGCGCATCTGCGACATCGGCACCACATCCGCCTCCCCAAGAAGCTGCAGTTCCTCCATCGCCTGATAAAATCCATGCATCGTCACTTCGAACGCTCTGGCCGAGTAATCCGTCGAGTTAAAAAATGAAGCTACCAGCTCCTTGATCCGCCCAAACGCTGTTCCATCAAACTTCCCCGCCAATAAACACGCCTTTTCCGCATGCTGCCGGAAAACCTCCGACCTGTTCTGCAGCAGTGCGATCAAATAACACAGCCCCAGCTCCGCCGGAAGCATATTCCCCTCGATCGCATCCACGATCGCGATCCACTGCACGAATGGCCCTCTCATCTCCGCCTTATACAGTTTAGAGTACGGATAATTTTCCGCCAGTGACCGCGTCATGAACACACCGTCCCGATTGACATTGAGCAATCCGTATTCTCTCAGGAACGGTGTATTGTAGTTCCTGTCCAAAGTCCTCATGGAGATCCCGTCCACCCACGAAAACCTTCCTCCCGATGCGCTCCCTTTGTGGAGCCGGATGCTCTGCTCTGGCGCGACAGCCTTGATCGCCAGCTGCAAGCAGGCAAGCCCCACCAGCGCCCGTCCGACCTCGCTGGTGATACCATCGACCATGTCCTTCAGCAGTGCCCGATTCCCTTCGGACAACCCCGTAAAATCCCTTGTGGGGATAGACTTGATTGCACGGTTCAGGTATCCGCCTGCCAGTTCCCGATTGATCCGCGCATACCTCCTCTTTGCCGCCTCATTTTGGACTCCCTGATAGTATACCATCATCACATCGTCCTGGTGCAGCTCATATCGGTCCTCATAAACATCCAGATGCCGTTCCTTTTCGTCGTTTGCCATAACAACTCTCCTCTCACCGAAGCTTTTTCCTTAACTGAACGCTGAGCGGCGTCAAGGTTGGAAACGCATATGGGACGAGCCAATGATCCTCCGGGATCTGCGGATTCGTCCCGTGGTTCCGGATCTCATATCCCAGCTCCCTCAGATACTCCGCCGCCTCCATGACTTCCATCTCAAGGACACCCCACTCTTCCGCAAGCGCACATGTTGTCTTTATTTCCGGGACCTCTCTCCTGCCCATGACACTGCGCAGGACTCCGGCATACCGGACCTCATCGGCAACATCCGCCGTCACCAGCATCTTCGGCGGATATTGATAATACCCATTGAGCTGGACCAGATCTGCCTTGATGGAATTGTCCGCCAACTCCCGCTCAAACGCCTTCCAGGCCACCGTCAACCCCGGCAAAACATCTGCCCTTACCGTCAGAACAACTCTTTTCACCCCCAGTACCCAGCACCCGTCCCCAGGAACGACTGTCGCTGAAACCACCGCCCGCTCCCGGACCTTTTTAACATCTGTCACCTCTATGCGAAGCTCCTCCGCCCAATCCACATCCACCGTGAATTGGGCGTCCGCAATACACACTTCCTCAAAGCAAAACTTACTGTCGATCCTGCATCCATACCCCCTGCGTCCCGGTAGCGCCCCCGGCTCGCTTTTGAGGGCCTTGATCGCCATCTCAGCTTTTTTCTTATATATCTTGGTAAGCTCCCGTTTTCTCTTCCGGAAAGTAAGTTCCTCCCCCTCCTGCAATAAGGATAGTTCAAACGGAAACTTTGTACCAAACACTTCCATCCGGATTGCTATCGCCATCATCCTCGCCAACTGCGGCGGGACGGAATTTCCAATCTGCTTCACCGCAGTCTGTTTACTGCCGCTGATCCTATAATCATCCGGAAACGTCTGGAGCCTCTTATATTCCTCACAGGTAAAAAACCGGTTCTCCCAGTGCAGCGGGCCGGTATACGCCCCTCCGGATGCCTTGATGGTCCGCACCGGCATATTGGGGTCGGCTTTATAAAGAAAATCAGAAAATTTCGACCGCCATGCAAAAATTGGATTGGGGTGTCCCATCTCCTCTGTATAGAAACTGTAATTCAGCCCCGGCGGAATATCGTTCAGCAGCCCTGCATATCTCCCGCTCAGCCGGTTCAGCTCATCCGGCTCTTGGGATACCACGCCCTCGATCGCTCTTTCCGCACAATAGAACGGTTCTTTATCCAAAGAATCCGGCCCATGGGTCGGTCGCGGAAACAAAAAAGCACCTTCTTGCATGCCTACGATCAGAAGGCGTTCCCGGTGCTGAGGCACCCCATAATCCGCTGCGTCAACGATACGGTAGAACAGCTGGTATCCCGCCGCAGAAAATTCGTCCAGTATCTCCTTCCATGCCGCCCCATTCTGCGCCCCCACAATCCCGTAAACATTTTCAAACAGGAATCCCCTGGGAGACAGCTCCTTCAACAATCGGATATACTCCCGAAAGAGCCGCCCTCGTGCATCCGTGGTCCCCGCCACACCATTGGCTCTTCTCCCCGCAGCACTGAACGTCTGGCAGGGAGGCCCGCCGATAATAAAATCAATCGCGCCGAATTCCCCTCCGGACAGCGCCCTGACATCCATGCAGCGGACCCTCGAATGGTCAAAACGCCTTCCCGCCCCAGTATTCAGTGCGAGTGTATCGCAGAATTTTGCCTCGATCTCCACCGCGCCAATGATGCTAAATCCGACATCAGAAAAACCAATATCCAAGCCCCCCGCCCCAGAAAACAGGCTCAATGTTCTGATCTTAGGGATATGGCTGTCTTCCAGCCATTTTTTGACCGCCGCCCCAAACTTGTCCGGCCAAGCGGGAGAATTATTTTCACACCCCAGGCAGTCACAGACCGCGCTAAAGGTTTTATTATGATCTATCATAGAGAACACCTTCACTTACTGCATAAACCGTCCTGAATTCAGCTTGCACCAATCATAGCATATCGCACCCGCAGATACAACATTTTTATCCCGGAACATCTCCCAGAGTACAGACCACCCCCCACCATATACCGGCAATCAGGTTCTCCCAGCTCTTCCGCAAGAGCGAAATCTGCCGCACATATCTTGCAGCAAAACGAAGGCCGGGAGCCAACGCTCCCGGCCTTCTTACCTACGTCTTACTCCTCCAGTGCCCAGAGATGCCTGTCTCTTCTGAACACGAGACACACCAGCACCCCTGCCGCCGCAATCGCCAGATACACCAGCGCCGCGCCGCTGCCCTTTCCGTCGCCCAGCAGCCGGATCAGGACCGCATCCTCCGTCAGCCCCGCCATCAGCGGTTCACAGACGCGGTCCACCAGCCACCCGCCCAGCAGGTACCCCACCGGGATAGTAAAAAACTGAAGTGTATTCCTTGCGGCGTATACCCTCCCCTGCAGCTCCACGGGGATGTGCAGCCGCAGCAGCGACTCCAGGTTCGCGCCCATCACCGGGATAAACACCCATCCCAGCACGGCCCCGAAGCACCAGACCCCCGGTCCCCGCCCAAAGGCCAGCAGCAGATTCTCCGTACTCATGGAGAACAGCAGGCTGTTGCAGATGACCCGCACCCGGCTTTTCGGCGCGGGCAGGAGCGTGACCATCACGCTCCCCGCCAGATTGGCGGCCCCGGTAAACGTCTGCAAAACGCCCAGCGCCGTCTCCCCGCCGCCGGGGCGGGAGAGGACCATGGGCGCCAGCGCCGCGTTGTAAACGCTGGCGATCAGATTGATAGCCGCCAGAAACAGGATAATATCCAAAATTCCCCTGTTCCGCCGCAGCCACTGTACGCCCTCCCAAGCGGAGCGCAGCACGGGAACTCTCTCCCCGGGACCGCCCTCCTTCGGAAAGCGGATGATAAAGAGGATACTCCCAACCGCCGCCCCGCAGGTAACCAAGTCGATGGCAATGACTGCCTCCAGTCCCGCCAGCGTCAGCACGGCGGTAGCCAGCGCCGGGGCCAGCAGGGTTGTCAGGGAGCTGGAGAGGGACCGCAGCCCCCCTACACGCTGGACCTGCTCCCTGGGCGTCAGCAGGGTCACCGCCAGCTCGGAGGCCGGCTGCTGGATGGTGTTCATAAGCCCGTTGAGCGCGTTGACGCCATACAGATGCCAGACCTCCAGCCGCCCGGTTTTCAGCAGGACCAGCACCGCCACTGTGGAGAGCGCGGCAAAGAGGTCGCAGAAGACCAGCGTCTTCCGCTTGTCCCACCGGTCCACCAGACTTCCGGCGAAGATGCTCAGCAGCACATAGGGCGCGTAGGACGCGACGGTCAGCCCCGCCGTGGTCAGCGCGGAGCCCTCCTGCTGGTAGGACCAAATCACCAGCGCGAATCCGGTCATGGCGCTCCCCAGTGCCGAAAACGCCTGGGTACTCCAGAGGATCAGAAAATATTTCAATCCTCTCAGGTCAAACAATTTCCTTTTCATTTCAGACTTTGCTCCTTTTTGTACAGTTTACGTTACATACAAAACTGCAAAGCCTGCCCGAACGTTACGTGTTTGCCGTCAAAATCTTATCAGCTCCATGCCGTCCTGTTCGGATCAGACCTTGCATGGAGCGAAGCCAGTGCAGAGACGCATCCGTCTCACCTCTTTTCAAGCATCCTGTGTGGAGTGCGCCCACTGGTAGACCGCCGCGGCCGTGTTTTTGGGCACCACCGCCTGCAATTCCTCCAGAGACGCCTCCCTAATCGCTTTCAAGCTCTTGAAATGCTTCAGCAGCGCCATCCGCCGAACCTCTCCCACCCCCGGAATGCCGTCCAGCGTGGACCCCCGTACCGACTTTCCGTGGCTCTCCCGGTTGAAGGTGATGGCGAACCGGTGGGTCTCCTCCTGAATCCGCCCGATGAGGGAGAACACCACCTGAGTCCCCTGAATACCAATCTCCCGGCCCTCCGGCGTCACCAGCGCCCGGGTCCGGTGCCGGTCGTCCTTCACCATGCCGAAGATGGGGATCGCCAGCCCGAACCGTTCCGTCACCCGCCGGGCCACCCTGGCGTGCTGCTCGCCGCCGTCGATGAGCATCACATCCGGCAGAGGCATAAACTTTTTATCCTTCTCCATATAATGAGTGAGCCGCCGGGTCAGGACCTCCTCCATGGACCTGTAATCGTCCGGATGCCCCTCCACATCCTTGATCCGGAACCGCCTGTACCGGTCCTTGGCGGGCCTGGACCCATGAAACACCACCATGGACGCCACGATATCGTCCGCACCGGTGTTTGAGATGTCGTAGCTCTCCAGGAATGAAGGCGCTTCCTCCAGTCCCAGCAGCTTTCCCAGCAGCTCCAGCGTCCTGTCCGCTCTCTCCTGACTGCTGGTCTGCCGCTCCGCCTCTTCCCGGGCGTTGGTCTCCGCCATCTGCAGCACCTGAGCCCGCTCCCCCCGCTGGGGGACCCGCAGGGTCACCCTGTGCCCCGCCTTCTCCGTCAGAAGCTGCTCCAGCACCTCCTGATCCTCGATGGCCTCCGGCAGACAGATCTCCCGGGGCAGCACGGACCGCCCGCCATAATACTGCAGCAGCAGCGCGGATAAAATTTCCGCCGGATCATCCAGCGCGGAGGCGCCAAACAACTCCGCCTCCCGGCCCGTCAGCTGTCCCTCCTCATAGTGGAGGCCCGCATAGCAGCACTTGGCCCCCAGATACAGCCCCCACACATCCGTGTCGGCGCAGACCCCGGCCAGGACCTTCTGCCGCTTGCCGAGGACCCTGATGGCCGCGACCCGGTCCCGAAGGACGGCGGCCTCCTCAAACTGAAACTCCTCCGCCGCCCTCTGCATCTCCTCCTCCAGCTGGCTGGTCACCAGCCGGATCTTTCCCTCCAGCAGCTGCACCGCCAGATCGATCCGCCGGTTGTACTCCTCCCCGGTCATTTCCGCCCGGCAGAAGCCGTCGCACCGCCCCATGTGGTGATTGAGACAGGGCCGTTCCTTCCCGATGTCCCTGGGAAACGTCTTCCCGCAGGTGGGCAGATGGAGGGCCGCCCGCACCGCGTCCAGGGCGGAGCGGGTCTCCTGCCGCATCCCATAGGGCCCGAAGTACCGCGCCCCGTCGTCGGACACCCTGCTGACGATGGAGAATTTCGGATACGCCTCCCGGCTGAGCCGGACGAAGGGATACCCCTTGTCGTCCTTGAGAAGGATGTTGTACCGGGGCATGTACTGCTTGATGAGCGCGTTCTCCAGCACCAGCGCCTCGAATTCGCTGCCCACAATGATGGTGTCGAAGTCGTCCACCAGCCCCACCATGGTGTGCGTCTTGATGTTGTGGCCCCGGCCCGCCTGAAAATACTGGCTCACCCGGTTTTTCAGCTTTTTGGCCTTGCCCACGTAGATGACCTCGCCGTCCTTCCCGTGCATCAGGTAGACCCCGGGAGCCAGAGGCAGGCTGTTGGCTTTTTCCAGCAATTCTTCCTTTGTCATATAACGACCTCCAACTGGCAGTGCGCCCCTTTCGTAACATCGCCGTGGGCATCCATAGAGATAAAGCAAAATTTATTGCTCCAGCAGGAACGCCCTGATCCCTTCACTGATCGCTTCATACTCGTAATCATGAACATAATGCGGACAGTCCAATTCTATATATTCCCCTTCATCCACCTGTGATATATATTCTATCGGAATTTTCCTCCACATTTCTTTATCAAAGCCCGTTCCACCGGAGCCATCTGAAATAAAGAACAGCATCGGAAGCTGCGGAACACCTATACCGTCCACTTTTTCAGCATTTTCCTTTACCCGTTCCATTTCGTTTATCATTGTCACGGTTGCTGTCCGGCTGTAGAAAACCGCTCTATAGATTTCCTTTTCGTCATCGGATAATGTACCATACTTTATAGCGTCGCTGTCCGAAATGCCCGGTATCAAACGAGTGACGCCCATATCAGCCGCCCAGCTCGCAATGCGCATGACCGGTATATTTATGTTCATGCTGTCATAATACTCCGGCACCGCCATATCCAGTCCAATAATTGCAGATACCTCCTCAGGATACTTCTGCGCCCAATACAGGGCTTCAAGTCCTGACATCGAGTGGGGGCAAAGGACATAGGGCGCATTTAATCCCGCAGCGGCAAGAGCAGTCCTTGTGTCCTCAAGTATGGAATCAATGTCTCTGTCCTTATCAACAACATCGCTGAAACCGTATCCGAATTTCTCTACAACCGCGATCTGATATTGATCGCTCAAAAGAGAGTAGAGGGACTTGAAATCCAGTATGGGAGAGCAGGTACCGCCGCCTGACATGAAAACAAGCGCCGTATCGCCGGTTCCATCAACATAGACACTCATCTTGTGTCCGCCAACTTCAACCATTTGTCCTGACGGCGAACGTAATTCAGCTTCCGCTTTCAGACGGACTTGATGATTGATGTATATAATAAGCAGCAATACAAGCACTGCGGCAAGCACAATGCCAGTTATCTTCACAGCTCTTTTTCTCATCGTATTCCCTCTCTGGTATTTCAATCCGGTATGCAAAGTATACCACTATCGCAAGTGGCATTCAACCCTCATATATAGTCGAAGCAGTTGAAAATCGGTAAAGTCCGGCGGTCAAAACAGGGCGTGGACTGCGTT
>JAAZZJ010000110.1 GCA_014237695.1 Oscillospiraceae bacterium
TCATCGTCATAGATCCTGAGTCGGAGTACCGGCCCCTCATCGAAGGGCTGGGCGGCGAAGTGGTGAATATCTCCGCTACCTCCCCCAACCACATCAACGCCATGGACATGGAGCAGGGCTATGGGGACGGCGAAAATCCTGTTGTGCTGAAGTCTGAGTTTTTGCTGTCCCTGTGTGAGCAGCTCATGGGGGATCGGCTGCTGTCCGCCAAGGAGAAGTCCATCATCGACCGCTGCACCGCCAGCGTCTACCACAGCTACATCAAGGGCGGCTACCAGGGCAAAGCCCCCACCCTCCAAGACTTCCACGCCGAGCTGCTCCGCCAGTCTGAGCCGGAGGCGCGGGATGTGGCACTGGCAATCGAGCTGTTCACCGAGGGCAGCCTCAACACCTTCGCCAAGCCCACCAACGTGGACACGGACGCCAGAATCCTCTGCTACGACATCCGGGATCTGGGCAAGCAGCTCCTTCCCGTTGGTATGCTGGTAGTGCTGGACAGCGTGTTCAACCGGGTCATCCGCAACCGGGCACTGGGCCGGAACACCTGGGTCTATATCGATGAAATCTACCTTCTTTTCCAGCACGAATACAGCGCTAATTTCCTGTTTACCCTCTGGAAGCGTGTCAGAAAGTACGGGGCCTGCTGTACCGGCCTCACTCAAAACGTGGACGATCTGCTCCAGTCCCACACCGCCCGGACCATGCTGGCCAACAGCGAGTTCCTGGTCATGCTGAACCAGGCGGCCACAGACCGGGCGGAGCTGGCGCGGCTGCTGAACATTTCGGACAACCAGCTCTCCTACATCACCAACGTGGACTTCGGGCGCGGCCTCATCAAGTGCGGCAGCGCCATCGTGCCGTTTGTGGACAACTTCCCCAAGAACCGGCTCTACCGCTTGATGACCACCAAGCTGAGTGAGACCAACGTCGCCTGAATTTCCGGTTTTATTTTCTGTTATTCGTATGCCAGGGACACCAAATCATGTGGTCGTCCACCATCCCGACAGCCTGCATAAACGAATAGACAATGGTGGACCCCACAAATTTGAAGCCCCGCTTTTTCAAGTCCTTGCTGATCTGATCGGACAACGGGGTGGATGTAGGCAGCTCCGCCATGCTGTGTGGGGCGTTGATGATAGGTGTGTGATTGACATAGGCCCAGATGAATCGGTCGAAACTGCCGTATTCTTTTTGAATTTCAAGGAATGCTTTTGCGTTGCCAATAGCTGCGTTGATCTTGCCCCGGTGTCGGATAATCCCGGTGTTCGCCATAAGGGCTTCGATCTTTGCGTCATCATACAGCGCGACCTTTGGGGGATCGAAGTTGTCAAAAGCGGCACGAAAGGCTTCCCGTTTTTTCAGCACGGTGATCCATGCCAGTCCGGCCTGCATCCCCTCCAGGATCAGCATTTCAAACAGTTTATTGTCATCGTGGAGGGGCTGGCCCCATTCGTTGTCGTGGTAGTCAATATATATCTGGTCGGGGCCGGCCCATTCACATCTGTATACCTGTTCCATTGACGCTCCCTCCTTTGGAGGACAGTGTACCATAAAATGACGGAAAACGCAAAAGTGAGGTGAGAGAGTATCGCAAAAATCAAAGAAAAACGCACAGTAAAGGGCAGATTGAAGGAAAAAGTCAAGGCCGCGCCCAAGGTACTTGTCCGCCGTGGGCTGGACGATGGTACGGAACGCCTGCGGGGCCAACTCCGGGAAACCGCCCAGCGGGGGCAGGCCAGCGACTACGGCGGCGACCGGATCGAGGACACCGCCGCCCGTGTAGCCTATCAGGCGCGGCGTGGGGTGGAATCTCTTCTGAAGAAGAAAAAGTCCGCCAAGGGCCAGGAGCAGACTGAAGGATCGCGCACCACCGCAGACCAACTCACACAGGAGATCCCGGCAGATCCACCGCCGCCAGAAGTCCCGGCAGAGCAGCCTTCACCCCATGACCCGATTCCACGGGAACGCCCCCGGATCAAAACACGGGAAGCTGTTTCTACCAGGGAGGGCGGCGCCGGCGCTGGGCCATCCCCTGGGGAGCGGATGAAGCAGGGGCAGATCAAAACCAGGGAGTCCGCTGTACATGATGATCCCCGCCCGGATGTTTCGCCTGCGCCGCAGACCGGATCGGGGGCGCCCCAGATTAGGACGAGAGAAAGCACTGCCCGTGAAATCCCCGCTGATGAGGGATCGGCCCTGCGGGTGAGATCGGAGCCGCCGAAGATCAAGACGAGGGATGTTGCCACCAGCGCTCCCTCTGGTGACAACGCCGCTCCTCCTGCTGGCCATAGGCCGGGAACACCTGACCGATTGGCCATTAAAACCAGAGAAGCCTGCATTCAAGGCCAGCCTGCGCCGGAGCAGCCGCCCCAAACGCTCGTGCAGGGCAGGCAGGAGTTTGTGCGGGAGCGTGGCCGTGTTGCGGCCATGAAGCGGGCGGAGGGCCAGCGGGTGGCGAATGGTGGAGAACCTGCATCCCATCCCGCTCCGGCCCGGCGCAAGTACGCTGGTGGACAGGGTCAACACATTCCGGCCCAGACTGTGCGCAGGCCAGTGAGTCCGGGAGAGCCGGACACCCGGCCTGTGCGGGAGGGCGGACATAGGATCATCAAAACGGCCCGCTCCGGGAGAAAGACCACGGAGCGCACCATCCGTCAGACTATCAAAACGGTAGATCGTTCCTCCAGAAAGGCCATCAAGACCACCCAGCGGACGGCGAAAACTGCCCAGCAGACGGTCAAAACGGCCCAAAAGTCTGCCCAGGCTACCGTAAAGGCCACCCAGCGGGCCGTACAGACCGCCCGTGCCACAGCAAAAGCGGCGGCGGCCACCGCCAAGGCCACGGCGAAAGCCACCGTGGCGGCGATAAAAGCGGCCATTGCGGCCATGCAGGAGCTGATCGCCGCCATCGCTGCCGGGGGCTGGGTGGTACTCGTGGTTGTGCTGGTGATCTGCATGATCGGCCTGCTCATCGCCTCGCCCTTCGGCATCTTTTTCTCGGACGGCGGAGGTTCCCCGGATGCGGTATCCCCTACTGCGGTGATCGCCCAGATCAACAGCGAGTACGCGGACAGGCTGTCCGCCCTCCAAACCGGGGGAACCTATGACCGGGTGGAGATCCAGGGCGGCCCGCCTTCCTGGCCGGATGTGTTTGCGGTGTTTGCCGCCAAGACTGCCGGAGGGGCGGACGGAGCGCAGGTGTCCGTCCTGGACACGGCTACAGTGGAGAAACTGCGGACGGTGTTCTGGGATATGACCAAGATCACCACGGCGGAGTCGGAGGTAGAGCATCCCGCCGAGGGCGATACCGCCGCCTGGACGGAGAAGGTACTGACCATCACAGTCACGCCCAGGACGCCGGACGATATGCGGGTGTTTTATGCGTTCACGGATCAGCAGAATGCCGCCCTGGACGAGCTGCTGGCAGCGGCAAACCGGGAGATGTGGAATACCCTCCTCTACGGCTCCAGCGGCGAGATCGTGGCCGTGGCGCTGTCCCAGGTGGGCAACGTGGGCGGCCAGCCCTACTGGAGCTGGTACGGCTTCAACAGCCGGGTGGAGTGGTGCGCCTGCTTCGTGAGCTGGTGCGCCAACGAGTGCGGCTACATTGACGCTGGAGTGATTCCCAAGTTCGCCGGCTGCACAGGCGGCTCTAATTGGTTTAAAGACCGGGGCCAGTGGCAGGATGGCGACTATGAGCCGCGCCCCGGAGACCTGATATTTTTTGATTGGGACAACAAAGGCTCCTCCGGGCCGCAGGACGATGTTCCCGACCATGTGGGCATCGTGGAACGGGTGGAGAATGGCGTGGTCTACACCGTGGAGGGCAATACAAGCGATAGCTGTCGCCAGCGCAGCTACAGTGTGGGCCATTACGAGATCTGGGGCTATGGCTGTCCCATTTACAACTAAACAGTAAAACCTTGTCAATCGCAAGCGGCGGAGAAGCATTTTCTCCGCCGCTCAATTTTTATAAGGAGTGAAATACTATGGCAGTTTTTCGCGTGGAGCGTACCAACAATTACACCGTTATGAGCAATTACCACCTGCGGGATAAGACCATATCCTTCAAGGCCAAGGGCCTGCTGTCCATGATGCTCAGTCTCCCGGAAAATTGGGATTATACACTGGCTGGCCTCGCCCGGATCAGCCTGGAGGGCAAGGACGCCATCCGGGCCGCCGTGGTGGAACTGGAGAAAGCTGGGTATGTCCAGCGCCGCCAGACCACCGACAAGGCCGGGAAGTTTGGAAGCAACGAGTACATTATCCGGGAGTACCCTGCCTCTCACGAGCCGCCCCCGGAAAAGCCGTCATCGGCCCAGCCGTTGCCGGAAAACCCGACAACGGAGAATCCGTCTACGGGTTCCACGCAGACGGGAAATCCAACGCAAATAAATAAAGACCCAGTAAAAAAAGAGAAAAAAATAACTGACTCAGTAAGTACAGAATCTTTTCCTTTCCCTTCATCCCCTCCCACCACCTCCACGCCTGCGGCGGCAGAGCCGCCTGAAGCGAAGGGAAGGAAGGGTCGCAGGAGCAGCGGGATGAGTCAGGGCGAGATGGACGCCTATCGGGGAGTGATCCGGGAGAACATCGGCTATGACGATTTCGTGCGGGAGCGCCCCTATGACGCTGGCCAGCTGGACGAGATGGTGGAGTTAATGGTGGAGGCGGTCTGCTCCAAAAAGAAAAACCTCCGAGTGGCGGGGAACGACTTCCCCCAGGCTGTGGTGAAGTCCCGACTGCTGAAGCTGGACAGCGAACACATCCGCTTCGTGTTCGACTGCCTCCGGGAGAACACCACCCAGGTGCGGAACATGAAGCAGTACCTGCTGACCGTGCTTTACAACGCCCCGGCCACGATTGAGAATCACTACGCCGCCCAGGTCAACCATGACCTCTACGGCGGTGAGGCGGCATAGGGGACAAAACAGCGCCCTGCCGGTGGCAAGGCGTTGCTCTCATTTCGTTGGGGGCAGGGTGGCGTTCAGCAGATCCCCCGCTCGGACACCCAGAGCGTCCGCAATGTTGTATAGCACTTCCAGGGAAAAGGGACGCACGATGTTGGGGGCCTCGATGGAACTCAGATGGGAACGGCTGATCTTCGCCTTCTCCGCCAGCTTCTCCTGGGACATCCCCTGCATTTTTCGCAGGCTGGCGATCATCAGGCCAAGTTCGATAAACCTGTCCCGATTGCTGAAGTCCACTTCCTTCTTGCTCATCCACGGCATCCCCCTGTGATTAGGATGCCTTTATTATAAAATTTTTGCGCCTCGTTATCCGCTCTTGTTATCGGGCTATTGACTAATATATTGAGCAATCATATAATTAAGAGGGCGCACGTTTATTAGAATCAACCTGAACCGGGTACGCTACCAGGGACCAATTTTGTGAAAGGTCGTATCGATATGATTTATACGGAAAAAGTACGGAAAGAACTGGACGCTATCCTCAAAGCATTTGAGAATTACATTGATGGGCAGAACTATTTTGATATAGTCTACTCCAAGAAAATCGGCTATGTCTGGATTGTGGTTGATGAACCCGGCGCGGCAGGCGCGGAGCAGCTTGACACGCCGGAGGCCATGCTGGACAACCTGTTTAATGACATCATCAACGATGTTGTTGCCCCTCGTTCCACCACCCATCTTAATGAGGCGCACACCATGACGGAGAGCGAAGAAGCCGAGTGCCGCCGCAAAATCACTGCCATTTTGGAAACGATTGAGGGCGGCGGGGCCGAGTACCTGGAATACCTGGACGAGTATATCAAGGACTACCGGGAACGCTACGCCGGGGACGGTGGATCGTGTTAGAAAACTGCTGTGCGTTCACCGGACACCGTCCGCATAAATTTCCCTGGAAGTATAATGCGATAGATAAATACGCTTTATCTTGTTAAAACGCTGTCCAAAAGCCGCACCGAAATCATGGATGCCGCATTTTTCTCCACCGAGTTGAGGATAAAACCGGCCAAGTCGCAGGCGTAGAAATCTCCTATCGTTTCCAGCCCCCGTTCAAGGATACAGCGGTTGAGGGCGGCATAACCTGCGGAGATGTCCCAACGGCCCCGGCAGCAGAGGTACAGATAATTCCCAGCGGGCTTCTCCTTATAATAAGGGAAGTCCGCTTTTTCTTTGATTCGGGTATAGAGGTGGCTGATGGCCCCTGGCCCACCCTGCTCCCCCGGCTGGTGGATGGCCCCCAGCTGGAAGTCGGTCTGTATCCCGTATTGGCTGCACAGCGCCCGACACCGCTCCAGCACAACGATCAATGCTTCATCCTCGCTGGCCTCCGGGGTCATCAGCCCCTCCAATTCCCTAACGGGGAGGGCCAGCAGGTGCTCCCGCTCAAACCAGGCGGTCCGGGGGATCATGTCCGGCCTCGACTCAAACTCCAGGCTGTGCAGGGCGCCGAACAGCACAAAGTCCATGTGCTCCAGCTTCTGCCGCTCCGCTTCCAGGCGGACCCGCTGTTCCCGCAGCAGCTCCAGCGTTTTGGCGGTGTTCTGTCCCTGGAGACAGCGGCGGATCTCCTCCAGGGGTGTGCCCGTCTGGCGGAAGATGGAGATGGCGTAAAAATCGTAGAACTGCTCCACGTCGTAGTAAAAATAGCCGTCGTCCCCCTGATGGGCTGGGAGGAGCAGTCCCACGTCTTTGTAGTGGCGCAGAGTTTCCTTGGTTGTACCGCACAGGGCGGCGAAAGCCCCGGAGGTCAGCCATCCTTTTTTTCTCTCCATAAAAATTTCCTCCAAAAATTAAAAATACCCCTTGACTGCGTGGCGGCCACACGGTTTATGATACCCCCTGTCAGAAATAATTGCAAGTCCACTGGACAACAATATGAGAAAACAGGAGGTTTTTGATATGGATTTTGGATGCAGCAGCTTTACCTGGAGGACAAAGGATGGCCGGCACCTTTTGGGACGGACCTACGACCAATTCGGAGACCTGACGGCCAACCGGGTCATCAGTGTTCCACAGGGGATGCCCTGTGTCCCTGGACTTCACGGGGAGGGGGCGGCCTCCGGCGAATACAGTTACACCGGTATGGCGGTGCTTGGCTTCGGGGAGCCTATTCTGGTGGACGGGGTCAACTCCGCTGGCTTGATGGGGGCCTTGCTCCATTTCCCGGAGTATGCGGTCTATGAGGAAAGTGCCGGCCCGAGCAGAACAGCCGTCCATCCGGGCCGTCTGCTGGCCTGGCTGTTCAGTCGGTGCGCCAGCGTGGAGGAGACCGTGGAGGCTTTGAAGGGAACTGCTTTGGTGGACGAGCCCATCCAGGGAAAACCCCTGCCCGCCCACTATATCCTCAGCGATAAAACCGGCGAGGCCGTCATCATCGAGCCGGAGGAGGGTGGCCTGTCCATCCACCGGGAGACCATCGGCGTGCTGACCAACAGCCCGGACTACCGCTGGCAGCGAACCAACCTCCGCAACTTCGTGGGGGTTACCAATCTACCCAAGGCCCCCCAGACTATCGCCGGGCATGAGATCCGGGAGTTCGGGGAGCGCCTGGGCGGCGGTTCCGGCCTGCCGGGGGACTATTCCTCTCCTTCCCGCTTTGTCCGCTTGGCTTTTATGAAGGAGCTTGCCGTTCCCGGGAAGGACGAGCTGGACGGGGTATCCCGGATGTTCCGGGCCTTTGCCCCGGTGGACATCCCCGAGGGACTGGCAAAAGCCGATCCAAATTACGACGTGTACGAGCAGACCCTGTGTACCAGTGTCATGTGTGCCGAGAGCGGCGTGTACTACTTTGCCCCTGCCCAGAACCGGCGCATTTCCGCCGTCCGGCTCCCGGAGGCAGGGACGGAAATGCAGTATTTCGACCTG
>JAAZZJ010000111.1:0-6075 GCA_014237695.1 Oscillospiraceae bacterium
TCCCCATGTGGGCTCTACGCCGTCCATGTCCACGCCCACGCCCTTGGCGGCGGCCACCGCCTCGGCATCGTCGGTGATGGCCATAAAGTCCACACCCAGATGCTGCTTCACCGCCTCGGCCATGGTCAGCCGGGGCCAGCCGGGGGTCAGGTCGATGTCCTCCCCCTGCCACCGGACCTGATAGCCGCCGCAGATATCCTTGGCCGCGCCGCTGAGCAGATCCTCGAACAGGTCCATCATATCGTTGAAGTCGGCAAAGGCCTCGTACAGCTCCACGGTGGTAAACTCCGGATTATGCCGGGTGTCCATGCCCTCGTTGCGGAAAATGCGGCCCACCTCGTAGACACGCTCAAGCCCGCCCACGATCAGCCGCTTAAGGTTCAGCTCCGTGGCGATGCGCATGTACATGTCAATATCCAGCGTATTGTGGTGGGTGATGAAGGGCCGTGCGGTAGCGCCGCCGCTGATGGTGTTCAGCACCGGCGTCTCCACCTCAATATAGCCCCGGTCATCCAGGAACTTGCGCAGATATTTGATAAAGGCGCTGCGAATCTCAAAATTCCGGCGGACCTCCGGGTTGACGATGAGATCCACATACCGCTGACGGTAGCGGGTCTCCTTGTCGGTGAGCCCGTGGAACTTCTCCGGCAGGGGCAGGAGGGACTTGGAGAGCAGGGTGATCTCCCGTCCGCGGACGCTCATCTCACCCCGCTGAGTACGGAAGACCTCGCCCTTAACACCCACAATGTCGCCGATGTCGTACTTCTTGAAGCGGTTGTAGGCATCCTCGTCCATCTCGTCCTTCCGGGCGTAGAGCTGGATGCGGCCGGACTTGTCCTGGAGGTCGCAGAAACTGACCTTTCCCATGCCCCGCTTGCTCATGAGACGGCCGGCAATGGTGATCTCGCTGCCCTCCAGCTCGTCAAAATGGTCCTTGATCTCCTGGGCGTGATGGCTTACCACGAATTTGGTCTCCTGGAAGGGGTCCCGTCCCTCGCTCTGCAGGGCGGACAGCTTCTCCCGGCGGACCAGCAGGATCTCACTGAGGTCCTGCTGGTCCTCAGGGGCACGGTTGTTTTCAGCCATGATTCTTCTCTCCTCTTTTGTAGCTTTACAGGCGTTTACCGCTCGATTTTGTCAATGTGATACTTCATCTCACCGGCGGGGGCGCTGACCGTAACGGTCTCCCCCTCCTTCCGGTTCATGAGCGCCTTTCCGAAAGGGGAGTCCTCGCTGATGATGCCATGCATGGCGTCCGCCTCCTGACTGCCCACGATCTTGAAGCTGCGGCTGGCGCCGCCGGATGCTGCCGTAACGGTGACGGTGGAACCGATGGTCACCTGGCCGGTGGGCATGTCGCCCTCTTCAATGATGACGGCGTGGAGCAGCACGTTCTCCAGCTCGCTGATGCGGGAGTAGAGCTTGCCCTGCTCGTTCTTGGCCTCGTCATACTCGCTGTTCTCGCTGAGGTCGCCGAAGCCCCGGGCCACCTTAATCATTTCCGCAACCTCGTCGCTGCGGGTGGTTTTCAGGTAGGTAAGCTCCTTTTGCAGCTCGTCAAAGCGGGACTGGCTCATCTTGAACTCTTTTTTCATAGCGCGCGATCCTTTCCATCTTCTGTATCGGCGTCGAAGCCTGAAAAGGCACACGACCCCACTATACGGATTCCATTGTCATTCATAGCATTATATAAGGATTTTTCCATTCTGTCAACCAGGAATTTCCGCCAGCAGGGTCTCCGGCGCCAGAGCGCCCATAGCGTACAGGGCCGCTGCCAGCTGTTCCCGGTCACAGTTCGCCTCGGTCTGCTCCGCCAGGGCGGGGGGCAGGCACAGTGGCAGCCGTCCCCGTCCCGCCTCGCCGCCGGGGTAGAGGGTGTAGAGAATGGGATTGTTCAGAGACAGGTCCGTCCTGGGGGAGAAGAGGACCAGGGCGTCCGCCCGGTCCAGCTGGTCCGGGGACGGGTCCAGCAGCAGGGAGATGCCGTACTCCCGCCGCAAATTCCTGGCGAAGGGCTCCGCATCCCCCCGGACGCTCAGCAGTACGTAGCGGTAGCTGAGGGCCAGGGCCTTGGCGCAGTCGGTGACCTCCCGGATGACCCGGTCGCCGGAGACCGCGGCCACCGCCTGGGTGGGCTGGAAGCCGCCGTTTTCCAGCCGCCGCCGGGTCAGGGGCGCGGCCAGGAGCCGCCGCAGGGGCAGGGTATCTACCGGCAGGATGCCCTGGCGGATAAACAGCGCCGTATATGGGAAATCCACCGGAAACACAGCCGAGCGGATGCCGGATTCCCGCAGCATACGCGCGCCCTGTCGGGCGCGGAAGAGGGCCAGAGGCCCGTTGGGCCGGGCCTGCAGGCCCATTCGCAGGGTGACAAAGGTTCCGCCGGAGAGCTGGCGCTCTCCCAGCTCGGGCCGCTTGGGCCCCTCTCCATACATAATATATCCTAACATATGATACCGCCTCCCGGTGGAGTATATGGGCGGAGCAGGGACTTTATGAGCGGTATCGGGAAAAGAAAGGCGCCGCCTGCCGGCGGCGCCAGAATTTTTTGGTTGTTGATACGGATTACTTCTCAATCCACTGCTCCTTGCCGCCGTTGGACCAGACCACACGGTTGCGGCCGAGGCGCTTGGCGTCGTACAGCATGGTGTCTGCCAGCTTGAGATATGTTTCGTAGGAGTCCTCGGATTTGGGAACAAGGCTCACGCCGCCCACGCTGATGGTGACCCACTCGGACACCGGGGAGTTGTGCTTGATATGCAGATCCTCCACCGCCTGGCGGATGGTTTTCAGGAACTCATAGGCTGACTGCGCATCGTTCCCCATAAAGACCGCCACGAACTCCTCCCCGCCGTACCGTGCGAACAGGTCCGTGGAGCGCTGGAAATAGGAAGCAGCCGTCTTGGCCACGGAGGCGATCACCCGATCCCCCGCCGGATGGCCGAAAGTGTCATTGTAGAGCTTGAATTTGTCGATATCAAACATGCACACGGAGAAGGGGAGCCCGAAGCGCACCGCTTCCCGCCATTTGGCGATGCTGGCGCCCTCGTAGCACCGGCGGTTGGATATGCCGGTCAGGTCGTCCACCAGGGCCTGCTGCTTGAACTCTGTCTGATAGTGGTAGAGATGGATGTGGGTATTGATCCGGGCCTTGATGATGACCGGACTGAAGGGCTTGGCCACATAATCCACCGCGCCCAGCAGCAGCCCACGCTCCTCATACTGCTCGTCGGACAGGCTGGTCAGCAGGATCACGGGAATGTGCTTGGTCAGCTCGGTGGCCTTCAGCTCCCGCAGGGCGGTAAAGCCGTCCATGTCCGGCATGATGACATCCAGAAGGATCAGGGAAAAGCTGCCCTCCTTGGCGGCGAGAATGCCCTCTTTGGCGGTGTGACAGATGGATACATCGTAGTCATCCCGCAGAATTGGACGCAGAAATTCAGCCTGGACGGCGCTGTCGTCAATCACTAAAATCTTGTCCATGATTTTTATCCTTTCACGCGCGGCTTCCTGCAGTCAAGCAGAGAGGACGCTTTCTATAGTTTTCTGACCTGCTCGGGAGCTTTTTCAGTAATGTCGCGGGCTACATACACAACGGTTTTCGGCATATCGTCCGTGCCGGTCTGGGCCATCACGGCGGTGGCGCGCACCAGCTGGCAGCGGTCTCCCAGCTCGGGGAAGTCCGGCAGCTTGCGGTACTCCACCGCCACATAGGGCTGCCACCAGCGCAGGGCTTCCCGCAGATGGGAGACGCTCATGGCCTGAAGGTACTTTTCACGGTCATCGGGATGAATGAAGTGGTTGGCATACAGCTGCAGTGCGGTGGTGAAATTTACCTCGTCCCCCAGGACGTCCGTTACCCGGTGCTGCTGGGTGACGGCCCGGAAGGTATCCCGCTCCAGATCGATGTAATAGGTGGAGAAAAACAGACTGCTCAGACTGGTAATCATGTAGGCCCGGTCCTCCAGGGTCCGCAGCCGGACTTCCTCCTCCTGCTTCTCCCGCGTGATGTCCTGTCCCAGGATGTTGACCATCACGTGATTGTTCTGGCGGCTGTATAGAATATGCAGTTCGATCCACCGGACATGTTCCCCCCGTATGCGGTACCGGCAGATCTCCTCGCTGCTGTCCTCCACCATTTCGGCCTTCTGCCGCAGGCGGTCCAGAGACAGCGTGGCCCGGAAAGCTCCGGCGTCCTCCGGATGGACATAGCGGTCCAGCGCGTTTTGGATGTAAGCGGCGTAGTCGCCGGTCAGGGTGTTCTCCGGCAAGGCATCCTGAGCGAGATTGATCCGCTCGCACAGCCCGCTCTCCAGATATACGGTAGTCATCATCTGGTAGCGGGATCTGAGGATGGCCGCCATCTGCGCGTCCCGCTTGGTGTGCGCCAGCTCCCGCTGTACCCGCTCATCCACATCCTGCAGTGCGACAATGGTGCAGCTGCTGTTTTCCGCCTCTTCACCGAAATAGGCGGTGGCAAAGGTGTAACGGAAGCTCTCTCCCCGGCGGCAGCGGCACAGAAGCTCTGCTTTCCGCCGCCCCGCGTCCCTGGACCGGCGCAGGCCCTCCAGGGAAAACTGGGACGCAAATTCGTCCAGATACGCCTGATGGAGCCGGCTGGTAATCTGGCTGTGCATCAGCTCATCCCAGGGACGGGCCTCCAGCGACTCCTGTATGATTCCGTCCACGCGGATCGGATTCGCGGCGCCGGTGTTCGTATCAACGGCATAAATATGGAAGCAGCTCTCCCCCAGACTTTGGATCAGCGCCTGCCCGCGGGTGGTCAGCCCCTTCCAGGAGCCTTCCAGCCCCTCCCGCAGCGCATCATGCACGTCCTTGATCCGCAGCAGCACAAAGCGTCCGCCGTCCTCCGCCGCCGGGGCGGCCTCCATGAGGTTCCAGCGGTACCCGCCCTCCGTCTGACGGCGGTAGATCATTGCCTGACCGGACCGGGTGACCCTGCGGAGATGCTCCGGGCGGGTAAAGCCGGCAAAGCGCCCGGCATCCTCCGGATGGACCGTGCCGCTTCCGGCAAAGTGGAAGAGCGCCTGCGAAAGAGGGATCTCTTCATAGGGCCGGGACGCCTGACCGGCCAGCAGGACGGCGCACCGGTCCTGCTCCAGGTCCGCCCGCAGAATGACGCGGCAGGTTTCCCCGGCGGCGTCCGCTCTGGGGGTCACGGCAATCAGGAACGCGGGGGTGCCGTCCTCCCAGAGGATTCTGGACACGGCGGTATCCACTGTCCCGCCGTAGAGGGCGCTGTAGCCGGCAGACCGGCTCTCGGACCGGTCTCCGACGGCCAGCAGCGGGCAGCCGCCGCACGAGCCGCTCTGCTTTTTCAGGCAGGGAGTTCCCGGCTTGGCGCCGGGAGAAGCCTCTCTGGCCCGTTTGTTGAGATAGAGGACGCTGTGGTCCGCTTGATCCAGCACATAGATGCCGGTTTTTTCTATGGCGTCCAGGATGGCCGCGCAGCCTGTATGTTCCAAAATTATCCCTCCAACAGCATGGCAGCGAGGAGAACTCCTCCACCAAACATAAGCATGGCTATCATAGCACAAAACCAAAGAAGAATCAATCCAAGGATTTGCGTCTGCGGAAAATTATGGCAGAGAAATTTTCTCCTCAGGCGCCGGGGCACAGGTGAGCGGCCACCCGGATCAGCAGCTCCACAGAGCCCGCGCGGTATCCGCTGAGGCTGTAAACCGCCCGGCCCTCTCCGTCGCAGGCCACCGCCAGGGGCGGGCTGTCCGGATCGCAGGCAAGATGGCGGGCGAGAAGCTCCAGATCATAGGCCCAGTCGTCCAGGAGGAGCTGTACCCGGTTCCAGCCGGACAGCCGTCCTGCCAGGGCGGGGTGTTCCAGGCTCTCCCGGCTCCGCAGCAGGAAGATGAGCCGCACCGGCAGCGCATCCAGCGCGGCCCGGTGCGCGGCATCTCGCTGAAGCTGCAGGAGGAGGAGCGCGAGCGCCGCATGGAGTGCGCCACGGACCGCTCCGAGGTCGACGTGGACGTCATACACGTCGACTCTGACACCAAGAAGATGCTGAAGACGCTGGGCTTGGGGCCCCTTAGCGCT
>JAAZZJ010000111.1:6085-7823 GCA_014237695.1 Oscillospiraceae bacterium
CCAGGGCGGGCCGTCCGTCCTGCCGGAAGAGATCCGGGACCCGCTCTCCGTCCGGCGTCCCGGCGGAGATACAGGGCAGGGGGCGGCTGTCCAGCAGATCCTCCAGGCGGCAGGGGCGCTGCCGCAGAGAGATGTGCAGCGCTTCCCCCGGAGACAGGGAGAAGTCCCGCCGGGCGGCAAACTGATTCCCGTTGGGCAGCCGCACGGAGGTAACCAGCCGGTACCGTCCGGCAGGGAGGGTCAGCCGGTCTTCTCCGCCCTCGGGGTACAGCCTCCGCCACTCGCCGTCCTGCCGGCGGGAGAGAACCCAGCTCTGCCCCGTTCCGCTCAGCCGGAGTTCCCCGGTCTCCTGGGGGCGTATGGGATGAAATCCGCCGTCCCGCCAGATTTCCGGTTCGCCGTCCAACGGGCGCAGCCGGGCGGGGATGCCCATAGTGCGCAGCGCCGCTGTCAGCAGGACCCGGAGGCTTTTCCCGTCGCATCTGCCCGCTTCCAGAGCCTGAACAGGCGTCCAGTACAGATTGCCGTACAGATTGGAGCGCGGGCGCTCCAGAAGGGCCTCCAGCCTGCTCCAGAGCAGCGCGGGGTCCCCCTGCCAGCCCGATAACCGGCGGCTCAGGGCTCCCCGCCATGGGGTGAGGGGCTCCAGGGCGGCGCGGGGACAGGCCACATACCGCCAGTAAATTTCCTCCGGCAGATTGCCGGGACAGGGCGGCAGATGAGCAAAGTGGTCCTCCAGGATGTCCAGGGTCACGTCCCGTAAATCCTTCTCGGACAGCGTGCGGACCAGACGCTCCCGGCGGGAAGCGCCGCTTCCGTTCAGAAAGGCGCGCAGTACGGTGGCGTTGCCCCGTGCTTCCCGGAGCAGGCTTCCATACCGCTGGTCTTCCGGCCGGGCGAGGGAGGCTGCCCGCTCCGCCCGCAGGGCGTTCCCCCGGCGAAGGGTCTCCGCCCGCTCCGCCTTTTGCGCGGCGCTCAGAACGGCGGGCGCGGGCCCTCCGCCCGCCGGGGCGCGGAAGTCAAAATCCAGCCAGGGCGTGTCAGCCGTCTCCGGCGGAGTCAGGCAGAGGACGGTTTCCTCTCCCTCGCAGTCCGCCTCGGCGGAAAGCCCCTTCCAGTCCGCCGATACGTGCAGGCTGCCCAGGCCCAGCCGGACCTGGGCGGTTCCCTGGCTGTCCGCCGTCAGAACGGCGATGGTGTGAAAAGAGGCCTCATTGAGAATTTGCAGCCGGAAACGGGCTCCGGAGGCAGGCTTTCCGTTAGCCGACGCCCGGAAGGCATACATACGCGTCAGGGCGTAGCGCGGCGTCTGATTCAGCCAGCAGACCGCGCCTTCCCGGCCCAGGGGTTCCCCGTGGAGGGGAGAAGTCCCCAGGCCGAAGATCCGGCTGTGAACCAGCATAGCCCGGGACGCGGCGGTGATGAACCAGCCCCTGTCCAGTCCCGGCTCCGGCTCACAGGCCCCCAGGAACCGCCATATGTCCCCGCACAGGACCTCCACCCAAGCGTGGTTGTCGTCACAGTGGGACCAGCGGGGGGCGTAGACCTGCCGGGCGGGGATGCCCACGCTGCGCAGAGCGGAGACCAGGAAGGCGGACTCCTCCCCGCAGCGGCCGCTTCCGCAGCGAAAGACGGTGAGAGGGGAGGCGGTGCGCTCGTCCTGGGCCTGATAGCAGGCGTGTTCATGGCACCAGCGGTTGACCTCCAGAGCCCGTTCCTCCTGACCGGGGAGGTCCTT
>JAAZZJ010000112.1:0-245 GCA_014237695.1 Oscillospiraceae bacterium
CGTGACCCTCCATGCCTGGATGCTCTCCCAGAGCGGCATCCCCGTTATCTACAGCGGCGACGAGGTGGGACAGCTCAACGACTGGAGCTACAAGGAGGATCCCGGCAAGCGTGAGGACAGCCGTTATATCCACCGGGGTGATTTCCGGTGGGAGCTGGCCCGGCGGCGGGAGGACCCGGATACCCGGCAGGGGAAGCAGTTCCGGCTGCTGCGCCGCATGGAAGAACTCCGGGCCGAAGAACCCT
>JAAZZJ010000112.1:255-7808 GCA_014237695.1 Oscillospiraceae bacterium
TTGACGGCGGGGCGGACGTGTGGACAGAGGACAGCGGCAGCCCTCACGTGCTGGCCCTCTGCCGGAGGATGGGGGACCGGGAATTGGTCTGCCTGTTCAATTTCAGCGGCGGTTTTGTCTCTGCCGGCGTGGACCGAGAGGGGGCGTACCGGGAGCTGATGTATGGAGACCGGTACGAAAGCATCCGGTCCGTCCCCCTGTGGCCCAACGGCTTTGCCTGGCTGCTGCGGGAGAACGCATAGAAAAAGGACAGCCCCCCGGCATAGTGCCGGGAGGGCTGCCTTTATATGGGAGACAAAAACGCTTACATATACTTACGCATTGTGTCCGTAGCGGAATCGGTGGAGGCGCTGATGGTCACCGTCACCTTCAGATTCAAGGGAGAGCTGAACGCGTCCAGCCAGTTGAGAAACTCCCCGATCTCCCGCTCGTCGGAGCTGTGGGCGATCTTGCACAGATTGTCAATAAAGACATGAGAAATGTCGTAGTTGCCGGCGTACAGGCCGCAGATGAAGCCCCGCAGTACGGCAAAGCTGTCCACATTGAACTCGGATGCGTCAATGAGGCGGGTCTGGTGGCGGAGATTGAAGCTGATGTTGCGTTTGGGCTCGATGCAGACCATGCACCCAACCTCTTGCTCCATAGCGTTCTCCATGAGTTCGATGAGCTGCTTGGTCTTTCCCTCACCCGAGCCGCTCATAATCAGTCTAACCATATGAAATCACTCCTTTTCTTCGTTTGGTTGATTCCTGATGGGTATAGAATAGCACAAACTGCGGCGAAACACAACGGGGAAAATCAGTTTTCATAAAAATTTAACAGCTTCTTCCTGCCGCTGCCCCCGTCCAGTCGGATTTTCTGTTGAAATTTCCCGGAAATCTGTGTATACTACAGGTAGAAAAACCAAGGAGGATACGCCATATGAAGCTGATGATCGCCTCTGACCTGCACGGGTCCGCCTATTACGCGCAAAAACTGCTGAAGGCTTACCACGCGGAGCAGCCGGGGAAGCTGCTGCTGCTGGGAGACCTGCTCTACCACGGCCCCCGGAACGCCCTGCCCAGGGACTATGACTGTATGGCCGCGGCGGGGGCGCTGAACGGAATCAAAGACCACATTCTTGCCGTCCGGGGCAACTGCGACTGCGAGGTGGACCAGATGGTACTCTTCTTCCCCCTGCTGGCGGACTACGCGCTGGTGGAGTGGGAGAGCCTCACCCTCTACGCCACCCACGGCCACCTGTGGAACGAGGAGTGCCCGCCCCCCATGGCGGAGGGCACGGTGCTGCTCAACGGGCACTTCCACCTTCCCGCCGCACGGAACCATGGGAGCTGGCACTATATCAATCCCGGCTCCACCTCCATCCCCAAGGGCGGCAGTACAGGCAGCTACCTGATCCTGGAGGGCCGTGTGTTCACCTGGAAGGACATGGACGGGCAGGCGTATCAGACGTACCGGGTGGAGTGACTTGATCTGCTTTTATAGAACAAAAAGGAGGAAGTAATTTCATGAAAAAGAGACTTTCATCCCTGGTACTGGCTCTGGTCATGGGATTGGCATTGACCGTTCCGGCGCTGGCGGCGGAGATTTCCGTCCAATGGCTCACCGTGGCAGGGGAGCCTTATGCGTACAACGAGACCTTCGGGTGGATCACCCTCAAGGGGGACGACGGCAGTTACCGTATGGTGGACCGTACCACGCTGAAAAGGGCGGAGACTTATGATTACTGCTCGGAGCCTTGCGGGGACTACGCTGTGGTGGGGAAGTCGGGCAATGGCGGGATGAAGTACGGCTGTATCGATAAGAATAAAAAAGTGGTCATCCCGCTAGAATATGACGCGATTTTGCGCTACATGAATTCCTCATCCGCTCCACGAACCATTTTCCCCGATGGCCTTGCGATCGTGGGAAAGGCGGACCAAAACGGGGTCATGAAGTACGGCGCCGTGGACAAGTCCGGCAGAGTGGTCATCCCGCTGACGTTTGATTTTTTGTACGCCTTTGGCAATGACCGCGCCCCGGCGGGGAGGAATGTGGACGGCGGCACGAAGTTCGGGTATGTGGATAAGACCGGCAAAGTGGTCGTCCCCCTGGAGTATGACACGGTTCAGGAGCTTGCCGATGGCGGCAATGGGTGCTTTGATGGCGGCGTCAGTGCGGTCGGGAAAAGCACTGACAGCGGCTCCAATGGGAATTGGGGATGTGTGGACAAGACTGGTAAGATCATAATTCCTATTGAATATGATAATTGTCCCCATTTTTACGATGACCGGGCGGTCGCGGTCAGAAATGCCGGAGATGGAAAATTCCTGTATGCCGTATATGACAAGACCGGCAGGGTGATCGTCCCGGAGGGGCGGTACGATTGGATCAGCGATTTTTCCGAAGGCTTGGCCGAGGTCAGCAAAACTGGTTCGGACGGCAGTAAACAATATGGGTATATCGACCCGAGCGGAAAAGAAGTGATCCCCCTGGAATACAGCAGCGCGGGCAGTTTCTCCAACGGCCGGGCAGTTGTGTCAAAAGAGAATGCGGAGGGCAATAGGAGCTGGAGCTTCATCGACAAAACCGGCAAGGCTGTTCTTATCCTGAACGATAATTATTCATATGTAGATCCCTTTGGGGACGACCTGCTGATGGTCACTAAAGCGAACGCATATGGTTATATTGACAAAACCGGCAAGGCAGTCGTTCCTGTGAAGTATACCGGAGCCAGCATGGGATTCCATCAGGGAATTGCAGAGGTTCAGCTGGATGGCAAATGGGGCGCTTTCAACGCGGCGGGTTCTCTGATCGTTCCGTTGGAGTATGAAAACATTTATTCGCCCGCCGCTGCCTCTGGTGTCATTCTCGTAGAGAAGAAGGCCGCTGACGGCAGTATCAAAAAGGGCTGCTACAGCCAGGACGGCAAGCTTGTGATCCCGGTGGAGTATGACAGCATTGGCGAATCCACCTATCAAGCGGAGGGGAGGGCCTATCTCCTGTTCCCGGAAAAGCGTACGTAAACGGCGCATTGAAGCGGGGCGTTTTCGATTCCACCGGCCGTGTCCTTCTGCCGGTGGAATACGACAAGGCGAGTTGTCTCGACAGCACTGGCAGACTCGGCTGGGTCAAGCAGGGGAACCGCTATGGGATTTTTGAGCGTCCCTGATTTGCAGCTGACCCAAAGACACGAAATCCCCTCTTGACATACATAGAGCATCTAGGTATAATGTACCTAGATGCTCTATGTATTATAAAGGAGGTTTTTCTCATGGCGAAGAAAGAACCGGCCAGCGTTTCCATGCTGGTCCTGGCCCTGCTGAAGGGCCGGGAGATGTACGGCTACCAGATCATCGAGGAGCTGGACAAGCGCAGCGAACACGTATTTCAGATGAAGGAGGGAACCCTGTACCCCGTCCTTCATGGACTGGAAAAGGAACGTCTGGTCACCGCCCGGGAGGCGGTGACGGAGAAGGGCCGCACCCGGCGGTACTACACGATCACGGAGAAGGGCCTGCGGGTCCTGGATGAGAAGGAAAAGGAGTGGAGGACCTTTTCCACGGCGGTGACGGCCATCCTGGCCGGGGCGTGAGACGGCGATGCTGGCACGATATAAATGGGCCGAGCGGGCCACGGCGAAGATCCGTTTCCGCCCGGACCGGGAGGCCGTCGCCAGGGAACTGCTGGAACACATCCAGGACCTGCTGGACCACTACGGCGAGACCGGCATGGGGGAGGAGGCCGCCGAGGCCGCCGCCCTGGCGGCCATGGGGGACCCGGAGTCCATCGCGGATGAGCTGGGACGGCTGCACCGGCCCTGGCTTGGGTATCTCTGGCGGGTGAGCCAGGGGCTGCTGCTGGCAGCTATCGGGGTCTGTCTGGTACTGTGCGCGATACGGGTCTTCAGCAGCCCACGTCTGTACCATCTGCCGGGGTGGGAGGTCTACGATCGTCTGACCTGGAGAGCCGAGGCCGTCATCGGCGAGGACCGGCTGACGGTCGAGGAGATTATCGACGCAGATCCCCAGCGGCCTGACCTCCACGGGCGGCTATACCATCCGTGCGGAGCGCGCCGTCCTGCGCCGCGGGGGTGGCCCGGTGCAGGAAGCACCCTGGTGGACTCTGATCCTGTATCTCCACATCGATGTTGGCTGGCGGGGCGAGGAGCTGTACTGGGGGCCGAACGTCATCGCGGAGGTCCGGGACAGCGCCGGTAACTGCTACAACAATGGATCTTATGGATCCAGCCGGTGCTGGCGCTTCGCGTCCAGCAGTGCAGCGCCCTTTCTGGGTCAAAAGGCGGTGCTGGCGCTGGACGGTGTGCCGGAGGATACGGCGTGGGTAGAAATCGACATCGGATACGGTGAGCTGGCGCGGACGCTGCACATTGCTCTGACAAAGGAGGCGGGGACATGAGGAAAAAGCGCATCCCCTGGCCCCGCTGGGCGAAGGTCGCCCGGAACCTGCTGCTGGTCCTGTTCCTGGGCGTTTTTATCTGGGACCTGCTGGGGAAACCCCTGCCCCGTGAGGCGGCCCTGCGGCGTCTGGAACGGCAGTATCTCATTCCGGAAACGAACCGCAGCATAGAGGTCTCCCGGGGATATTGGAGCGGCAGTCAGCGGATCGACTGGAATGAGTGTGCGGCCATGGTGTCGATCCAGGCCCGCAAGGCTCCTCCCTATAACTACTGCTATCCCATTGCGAACGTATACCGTTTGACGGAGGGCCCGGATCTGCTGGCTCTGCCCTGGTCCACGCTTCTCCCCGGCAATGAGGTGGGTATGATGGACATATACGCAGTCTATGCCGCCATCGAGCCGCCGGAGGACAGCGTGACCGCAGAGCTGACCCTGCACGGCGGCAAGACCTTCACTGCGTCCGGACAGAAGGAGGGTGGCATCTATATTTTTTACGTCCCATCAGAGTCGAACGATGGACAGGCGGCCTATGAACTGAAGTTTTATGATGCGGACGGCGAGCTGCTGGATATCGTCATGAGCAGTGACAGAAACGGAGCGAAGCCATGAACCGGTTGGAATGGCTGGACACAGCCACAAAAAAGATCCTCTTCCGCCCGGACCGAAAGGCCGTCCGGAAGGAGCTGGAGGCCCACCTGGAGGACCTGCGAGAGGCCTCCGGCCTGGATGAGGAAACCGCCGTGGCATCCATGGGCGACCCCGCCGCACTTGCGGAGGAGCTTAGCCGCCTTCACCGTCCCTGGTGGGGATACCTGTGGCGGGCCAGCCAGATTGTGCTGGCGGGAACGGCGGTATTCTGCTGTCTGCTGGCGGTCCTGGCCGAGGCAGTCTGTCAGCCTCTGGACCGGCTGGGGACCAGTCTGCACAACTACCTGACGCCAGTCCAATTCACAGGAGCGCTGGAGGAACGGGATATCCCCGCCGGAATGACCATATCGACAGGTGGCTGCACGATCCGGGCGGACCGGGCGGTCCTTCGGAGCTATGAAGACACCTCGCAGGCCCTGTTCGTGGACCTCCAGATCGGTCTAAGCTGGCGGAGGGAACCGCTCATCCTTCAAAACGCATGGTCCGGCGCGCGGACCAACGCCGGAGAAATCCCCCGGCGCGTCATCGAGCGCTCCGCCAGCTGGGCCTTCTGGCAAAGGGCCTGCCTCTCGGTGGAGGTCCCGGAGGACGCGGAGTGGGTGGAGCTGGACTTCGGCTGCGGCGCATGGAGGCGGACGCTGCATATCGATCTGACAGAGGAGGCGGAACCATGAAGAAAAAGCGTGCGCCCCGGCCCTATTGGGTCAAGTTTCTGCGGAATCTTGCCGCCGCCTTTTTGCTGCTGGCCATCGTCTGGGACCTTCTGGACATGTCCCTGCCCACGACGGCGGAGTTCCGGCGGCTGGAGCGGCAGTCTCTGGCCCCGCCCTCCGAGATCGCGGCGGCCGTCCCAACGGGCGACCCCTTCGCGCCAAAGGTCCTGATCGGTCTGGGACAGGGCTGGGCAGTCGCGGGAGCGCCCTACCCGCTTTCCAGCACGCTGTCCGATCTTGACGTCTATCCGCTATCGGACGGCCCCGCCCTGATCCCCCTCCCTCAGACGGTCGCGCGCCCGGACAACGCGGGCCACCCCCAGTTCTACGCCGCCTACGCCGCGCTTTGTCCACCGTCGGACGCCGCCCGCGCCGTGCTGACGCTCCATAACGAGGACGGAGACTTCATGGTGGAGGGCGTCCGGGAAGGCGCGGTCTTCCTCTTCTACGCCCGTCCGGCCCCTGACAGCGCTGGTCGCGTGTCCATCGGCCGTTCCTGGTTCCAGCCGGAGCTGTTCACCTACGAGCTGGCCTTTTACGACGGCCAGGACAACCTGATGCAGGAGATCACCGGATAGCCGGACCCCCGGACGCAGCCGCGTCCGGGGGTCTTATTCCGCTCAGCACCCGATGGTAGCCACCAGCACAGCCTTGATGGAGTGCATCCGGTTCTCCGCCTCGTCAAACACAACGGAGTGAGGGCCCCGGAACACCTCGTCGGTGACCTCCCGGATGTCCACACCCTTGTCCTTCCACTCTTTTGCCAGTTTGGTCTCGAAGTCGTGGAAGGAGGGCAGGCAGTGGAGATACAGCACATTTCTGTTCCCCGTGCGCTCCAGAGTCTGCTCCGTGACCCGGTAGGGCGTCAGCAGTTTGGCCCGCTCGGGGATCAGCGCCTCCTCGCCCATAGAGGCCCAGATGTCGCCGTAGATCACGTCCGCGCCGGTGAGGGTGCCCTCATCGCTGGTGATCTCGATGGTGGCTCCGGTCTGCCGTGCAACCTCCTGAACCTGCCGCAGGACGGACTGGTCCACGCCGTCGATCAGCTGCTGGGGCCCCAGCCCCACAAAGTGCATCCCCATCTTGGCGCAACCGTACATCCAGGCGTAGCACATGTTGTTGCGCACATCCCCGGGAAATACAACCTTCACGTCCTTCAAAGGCTTGGCGCAGTGTTCCTCAATGGTCATCATGTCCGCAAGGATCTGGGTAGGATGGTCCGCGTCCGTGAGCCCGTTCCACACAGGCACGCCGGAATACTTTGCCAGCTCCTCCACAATTTTCTGGTCAAAGCCCCGGTACTCGATGCCGTCAAAGAACCGCCCCAGCACCTTGGCAGTGTCCTCCATGCTCTCCTTCTTGCCCATCTGGCTGCTTCCGGCGTCCAGATAGGTGACATGCGCTCCCTCCTGGGTAGCGGCTACCTCGAAGGAGCAGCGGGTCCGGGTAGAGGTCTTCTCAAAGAGCAGTACGATGTGTTTGCCCTTCAGGGCGGGCTCGCAGACGCCCGCCCTGCGCTTGGCCTTCAGGTCGCGGCCCAGGTCCAGCAGATATCGGATCTCCAGCGGGGTGAGGTCCATCAGTGTCAAAAAGCTCTTGCCTTTCAGATTGATCGCCATAGGGAGTCCTCCTCAATATAAAACATAAGCAAAACGCAGTTTTGCGGCAAAAAGTTTTTCTTCTTTTGCTTCTTTTCTTCTTTGTTCACAAAGAAGAAAAGAAGATCACATATCCTCCCGCACAAAAGGCATGGACATGCACCGGGGGCCGCCCCGGCCCCGGCTGAGTTCGC
>JAAZZJ010000113.1 GCA_014237695.1 Oscillospiraceae bacterium
CTCCAGCGCCCGGAGGCCGGCCTGGGCCAGCTCGTTCCGGGTCGTGTGCAGGACGAGGCTGAACACCGCCGCCAGCAGGGCGGTGACAAAGGCCATATTCATCAGCACAAATTTCAGACGCAGCCGCCGGATCATTCCCCGTCCACCTCCAGATGATAGCCCAGCCTCCGCACCGCCTCAATGCGGAGGTTGGAGCCGATACTGCGCAGCTTCTTGCGCAGAAAGCCCACGTAGACCTCCACATGATTCTCCACGGCGTTGGATTCGTACCCCCACACCCTTTCCAGCAGGGACTCCTTGGAGATGTGCCGCGCCCCGCTCTGCATCAGCTGGCGCATGACGCCGAACTCTCTGGCGGAGAGCCGCACCTGGGCCTCCCCGCAGTCCAGCGTCCCCGCCGCCAGATCCAGGGAGGTGTTGCCCATGCGCAGCTCGTCCACCTGTCCCCCCTGACGGCGGAGCAGGGCGTTGACGCAGGCGGTCAGCTCCCGGGCGTCAAAGGGCTTGGTGAGGTAGTAGTCCGCCCCGGCGTTGAGGCCCTCCACCCGGTCCTCCAGCCCCGAGCGGGCCGTCAGCATCAGCACCGGCGTGCCGCAGCGCTTTTCCCGTAGCCGCCGGACCACCTGCCATCCGTCCAGCCCGGGCAGCATCACATCCAGGATGATGAGGTCGTAGATCCCCAGCTCCCCGTAGGCCAGCCCCGATTCTCCGTCGTAAGCGGTCTCCGCCGTAAAGCCCCGGGATTCCAGCAGCGCTTTAATGGAGTCCGCCAGCAGCCGCTCGTCCTCCACGATCAGTATGCGCATGACGCCGCCCCCTTCCTTTCTGCCAGTATACCACAGAAAAAGCCCTCTTGCCAGCGCCGGAAGCAGACTGCACGATTTGTTTACAAATTTTTCAGCGTCATTTCAGCAACGGGCGGTACACTCTCCCTATCCGCAAACGAGGAAAGGAGGTGACACCCTCTATGGAATTCCGTCATGAGTGGAAGCACGAACTCTCGCCCGGGGACCTGCCCGCCCTGCGCAGCCGCCTCCGTGCCGTTGCCGCGCCGGACAGCCACGGCCGGTCGGGAGTCTACCAGATACGCAGCCTCTACTTTGACACCCCCACGGACCGGGCTCTCCGGGAGAAGATCGACGGGGTGGCCCGCCGGGAGAAATTCCGGCTGCGCCGCTACGGCGGCGGCTCCCTGATCCGCCTGGAGAAGAAGAGCAAATTGAACGGCCTGTGCGCCAAGGAGCAGACCCCCGTCACAGAGGAGGAGGTCCGCGCCCTGCTGTCCGGAGACACGGACTGGATGCGCTCCTCAGGCCGGGACCTGGTATGGGAGCTGTATCTGAAAATGAACACCCAGCTCTTGCGCCCCAGGGTGATCGTGGAGTACACCCGGGAGGCCTACGTCTACGCCCCCGGCAACGTCCGGGTGACCCTGGACACCAATATCCGCACCGGCCTGAGAAGCACGGACTTTCTCGCTCCGGACTGCGTGACCATCCCCGCCGCGGACGCCGTGGTGCTGGAGGTCAAATGGGACGCCTATCTGCCCGGCTGCATCCGCAGCGCGGTGCAGGTGGAGGGCCGCCGGACGGCGGCCTTCTCCAAGTACGCCGTCTGCCGCCGGTACGGGTGACGCCGGGTACCGTTGAAAATCTAAATCACATAAAGGAGACCTTTTCATGACCACCTTTCAGGACATCTTCAAATCCAGCTTTCTGGAAAATGTAAACTCCGTTTCCCTTCTGGATATGCTTCTGGCGCTGGCGCTGGCCTTCGGGCTGGGCATGTTCATCTTTCTGGTCTACAAGAAGACCTTTTCCGGCGTGATGTATTCCTCCAGCTTCGGCGTGACGCTGATCGCGCTGACCATGATTACCACGCTGGTGATCCTGGCCGTCACCAGCAACATCGTCCTCTCCCTGGGTATGGTGGGCGCGCTGTCCATCGTCCGCTTCCGCACCGCCATCAAGGAGCCACTGGACATCGCCTTCCTTTTCTGGTCCATCGCCGCGGGCATTGTGCTGGCCGCCGGACTGCTCCCTCTGGCGGTGATTGGCAGCGTGTGCATCGGTGCAGTCCTGCTGGTGTTCGTCAACAAAAAGTCCTGGGCGGACCCCTACATCCTGGTCCTCCGCTGCGACGGCGGGGACAGTTCCCGGACCGCCCAGACCTTCCTGGAGGGACAGACCCGCCGCTGCGTCCTCAAGAGCAAGACCGTCCGGCCCGGCGAGGTGGAGCTGAACCTGGAGTTGCGCATGAAGGACGGAGACACCGGCTTCGTCAACACCGTGGGCGATATGGAGGGCGTGCGCAGCGCCGTGCTGGTCAGCTACAGCGGCGATTACATGGGGTGACGGCATGTCCACGCATAAGCACATCGACCGCGTCTGCGCCGCCGTTCTGGCGCTGACGCTGATACTCACCGTCTTATTCATCCAGGGCAAATCCCTGGGACTGGAGGCGGCCCCCTCCGCCCTGGGCTACGAGGAGCGGCTCTTCGCCGCCGGACAGGTCCACACCATCGACCTGCGGATGGAGGACTGGGAGGGATTCCTGGAGACCTGCACGAACGAGGAGTACCAGCTCTGTTCCCTGACCATCGACGGCGAGGCCGTGGAGAGCGCGGCCATCCGCGCCAAGGGCAACACCTCCCTCACCTCCGTGGCGGCCTACGGCAACGACCGCTACAGCTTCAAAGTGGAGTTCGACCACTACGACGGCGCAGGCGCCTACCACGGCCTGGATAAATTGAGTCTGAACAACCTCATTCAGGACAACACCTGCATGAAGGACTTTCTGGTCTACCGTCTGATGGCGGCCTTCGGCGCGGCCGCGCCGCTGTGCAGCTACGTCTGGCTCACCGTCAACGGAGAGCCCTGGGGGCTGTATCTGGCGGTGGAGGGCATTGAGGACGCCTTCCTGGAGCGGAATTACGGAAGCGCCGGAGGAAACCTCTACAAGCCGGACAGCATGAGCTTCGGCGGGGGCCGGGGCAACGGCGGCGGCTTCGACATGGAGGCGCTGACGGAGGACTTCGCCTTCTCAGACATGCCGGAGCGTCCGGCGGAGGGCGAAGGGCGCAGGCAGAACGGCGGCTTCCCCGGCGGCGGCATGGGCAGCAGCGATGTAAAGCTGCAATATGTTGACGATGATCCCGACAGCTATCCCAACATTTTTGACAACGCCAAGACCGCCCTTACGGACGCGGACAAGGCCCGGCTCATTGCCGCGCTGAAGATCCTGGGCGGCGAGGGGAACATCGAGGACGCGGTGGACGTGGAGCAGGTGATCCGCTACCTCGTGGTCCACGGCTTCGTCTGCAACGGGGACAGCTATACCGGCAGCATGGTCCACAACTACTACCTCTACGAGGAGGGCGGCGTTTTGTCCATGCTCCCCTGGGACTATAACCTGGCCTTCGGGGGCTTCCAGACCGCCGATGCTTCCGGCGCTGTGAACGAGCCTATCGACACGCCGGTCACCGGCGGCAGTCTGGAAGACCGCCCCATGGCAGCGTGGATCTTCCGCAGTGAGGAACATACCGCCCTGTACCACCAATACTACAGCGAGTTTCTCTCCTCCCTGCTGGAAAGCGGATGGTGCGATGCCCTGATCGATGAGACCGCCGCCATGATCGCTCCCTATATCGCGGAGGACCCCACCAAATTCTGCACGGAGGAAGAATTTGAGACCGGCGTCGCCGCCCTGAAGGATTTCTGTACACGCAGAACCCAAAGCGTCCGCGGACAGCTGGACGGCTCCATCCCCTCCACCACCCAGGGACAGTCGGAGAACCCCTCCGCGCTGGTGGACTGCGCCGGGCTGGACCTGAGCGATATGGGCGCCATGGGCATGGGCGGCGGTCCCGGCGGCGGCTTCACCCGGGATGCCTCCGGGCGCGGGAAACCCTCGGAGTTGCCCGCAGAGGAGAACATCCCGGCCATGATGCCCGGCGAAACGGACTTCTCGCCTCCCCAGGAAGACGCCGGCCGGCCTTCAGGGAATACCGGCCGGATGCCCGAACAATTTCCGGAATTCTCCGCCTCCGGCGGAGGGAACGACGGTATGACTTCTCTGCTTCTCTCAGCGGGAGTGCTGGCTGCGGGACTGCTTTTCGCGGCGGCGTTCCGGCGGCGTAGGTAGGCAGTTTATATAAAAGGACCCGATGCCGACGGCATCGGGTCCTCTGTGCATATCAACTGTTATTTGAGCCCTCCACAAACCGCTCCAGCTCCTTCATCAGCTGATGAGGCGGGATGTCCAGGGCCTGGGCGATCTTGAAAAAGGTGTCAATGGTCGGACTGCGCAGTCCGCGCTCAATCTTGCTGTAGTGGGTCCTGTCCAGGCCCGCCAGTCCGCTGAGGACTTCCTGCGACAAGCCTTTCTGCACCCGGCATATGCGGATGACTTCACCGATCTGTGCCCCATCGACCATCTGACCACCCCCTCTGCTCTGTATGATAGCAGAGGAGCATTTATTTTATGAGGCCAGTTGACCTCATTCGATAGATGTTGTATACTGTCCTCATGTACCAAAATAATAGGAGGCAGTATCATGCTGGAGTTGTACAAAAAAATGTACGCGGCCTTAGTCGTCCGCATAGACCGGTCCATCAGCAGTTTATTGAGCATTGCAATACAAGAGCCCTGTAGCAGAGAACAGATTTTGAACGCTGCGGAAGAACTGCGTCAAGCTTTAGCGGAAGCGGAAGATATGTATCTGGACGGAACAGAAGCAGAGCAGCAGATCAATTGACCAAACGCAAAAATACTCTGCGCAGAGCGAAGCGGGGCGGCCCTTCACTCAAAAAAGGCCCCGGAGCCGAAGCTCCGGGGCCTTCTCCTGCGCAAAGGTATGTTCGTTACAGCAGGCTCTTCTCGTCGGCCTTGCTGAACAGGTGCATGACATTGCCGCCGAAGGTGATGTTGATCTTGGCGCCATAGCCCAGGTTCTTCTGCTCGCCGGTGAGGTCGATGGTGGGCAGAATGATGATGGCGTCCTTACCGGCGACGTTGACGTGCATATGGATGGTGGCGCCCATCAGCTCGGTGACGTCCACGGTGGCGGACAGAGCGTGAGCGGCGTTGGCATCGCACATGCTGATGTGGTCGGGACGGATGCCCAGGGTGATGTCCTGCGCGGCGGTGTTCTTCTTCTTGAGGATGTCCTGCTTGTCGGCGGGCAGCTCCATGCGGGCGCCGGCCACGGTGACATAGTAGCCGTTTCCATCCTTCTCCAGCTTCGCGTCGAAGAAGTTCATCTGCGGGGTGCCGATGAAGCCGGCGACGAAGAGGTTGGCGGGATGGTCGAACACCTGCTGAGGCGTGCCGATCTGCTGGATGAAGCCGTCGCGCATGATAACGATGCGGTCGCCCAGGGTCATAGCCTCGGTCTGGTCGTGGGTGACGTAGATGAAGGTGGTGTTGATCTTCTGACGCAGCTTGATGATCTCGGCGCGCATCTGGTTGCGGAGCTTGGCGTCCAGGTTGGACAGAGGCTCGTCCATGAGGAACACCTTGGGCTCACGCACGATGGCGCGGCCGATGGCAACACGCTGGCGCTGGCCGCCGGACAGAGCCTTGGGCTTCCGGTCGAGGTACTGGGTGATATCCAGGATCTCGGCGGCTTCCTTGACCTTGCGGTCGATCTCGTCCTTGGGCACCTTCTTGAGCTTCAGGGAGAAGGCCATGTTCTCATAGACCGTCATGTGGGGATACAGGGCGTAGGACTGGAAGACCATGGCGATGTCGCGGTCCTTGGGGGCCACATCGTTCATGACCTTGCCGTCGATGAGGAGCTGGCCCTCGCTGATCTCTTCCAGGCCGGCCACCATGCGCAGGGTGGTGGACTTGCCGCAGCCGGAGGGACCAACCAGAACGATGAACTCCTGATCGGCGATGTCCAGGTTGAACTGCTGGACGGCGACGACGCCGCGGTCGGTGATCTGAAGATTGGACTTCTTCTCGGGAGCATCGCCCTTCTTAGCCTTTTTCTTCTTCTTCTCGTCGCCGCTGTGGGGGTAGATCTTCATGACGTCCTTCAGGGATACAGTTGCCATTCTTCCAGGCGTTAGCGAAAATGCCTCCGCAAATTCCGCCTCGAAACAGGGGAGCGATGCCCCTGCTCCATTGCGGCATGTCTCCACAATGCCGCACCGCACGCCTACGCGGATTACATCCTTTCTTGTCAGTCTGCGCCGTCATTTTGTGGAGTGACGGAACAGCTCATGATAATGTACTCGAGCGTCACCACTCAAGCTGTTTATAGCATACCGTCCAACGGGAAAAAAGTCAAGTTCCTCCGGGATTTTTCGGCGATTCCTCCCAAGCGGGCAGGAACTTTCTGTGCAATCTGCCGGTCCCTACAGCAGGAGGTTCAGCCGCCGGTTCAGCACCCGGATCTCCACCTGCTCCGCCCCGGAGCCGTATTCCCCGTCCAGGGTCCAGGGGAAGCCCTCGGGCGTGGTAACGGTGACGGCGGGCACGTGGCGGAACACCACCCCGCTACCGGTGAAATCCTGGCGCACCAGAGCCCGGATCAGCTCCTGAAGCCCGGACATGCTGGTGGGATTGGGGATCAGCAGCAGCTCAAAGAGGCCGTCGTCCAGAACCACATGGTCCTTGTTGAGCTTCATGAGCCCGCCAACGCTGGTGGCGTTGGTGACGGCCCCAAAGAGGAAGTCCCCGTCGAAGACCTCCTCCTCCGTGGCCACCGTGGCCCGGTAGGGCCGCAGGGTGGACAGGTCCCGGACCCCCTCCAGCAGATAGGCCAGATGCCCCAGATCGTTCTTAATGGACTGGGGGGCGCTGTAGGATGCCTTGGTGAACGCCCCGAAGGAGGCCACGTAGATAAAGGGCCGTCCGTTGAAGGTCCCCACGTCCAGCAGCTTCCCCTCGCTGGCGGTAACGCGCCGGGCGGCCTCCACCGGGTCCGTGGGCAGGGAGAGGCTGGCGGCGAAATCGTTGGTGCTGCCGCCGGGGATGTAGCCGATGGGCGGCGGCGCGGGGAGGGCCATCGCGCCCCGGACACCGTCTCGTTGAGGGTGCCGTCCCCGCCGCAGCAGACGATCCGGTCGAAGGCGGCGCCCTCCGCCTCCACAATCTCGGCGGCGTGGCCGGGGTGGGCGGTCCGGCGGACGGATACCAGATACCCCTCCTCGCAGAAATGGGCCACCGCGTCGAACAGCGGGGCCGCGGAACGGGTGCGCCCCGCCCGGGGATTGACGATCAGCAAAAGGGTCTTTGCCATAGCGGTCTGATACCTCGCATATTATGAAAATCGGCCCCCGCCTTCCGGCCCGGGGCGCGTCTCCCATTATATACCACCGGGCCGGAGATGGCAAGCCGCTGTTTCCTGCCGGAAGGGCGGGAAACAGCGGCCGTTTTGCGGGACCCTGTCGTATGGGGGAGGATTCAGCCCTTCTTGACCACCGGGATCCAGACCTCGTACCGGGCGTTGGCGGGGTCCGGGCTGAGGTAGACCTCGATGTCCGGCGCGCTGCCGTACTCGTACCCGGAGGAGGGCAGCCACTCCGTGAGGATACGCCGCTCCAGGTCCTGAATGGACTGGTTGGTCCCCGCGCCGGGAAAGACCGCCCAGGTGGCGGCGGGAACGGTGTACGTCTCCAGATCCCCGCCCTCCTGCGTGGACGCGGCGGCGACGTAATACCGCCACTGACCGCCGTCCGGACAGTCGCAGACGCCCAGAATACCCGCAGGCTGCGCGTCCATCATGCCCAGCAGGCGCTGTAAAGTCCCGTCTCTTGCCACCCGCTCCCACAGC
>JAAZZJ010000114.1 GCA_014237695.1 Oscillospiraceae bacterium
GCGGCGGCGTATTTTGTGCGGACGGTTTTTCAGCCGGGATTCGAGCTGGAGGACGCTCGGGAAACCGCCGGGCGGCTGGGCGTGGAGCTGCGGGTGCTGGAGGCTGACATTCTGGCGGTCCCGGAGGTCGCGGCCAATCCGGCGGACCGGTGCTACTACTGCAAGCGGGCGCTGTTCACCCGGCTGCTGGAGGAGGCGGCGCGGGACGGGTTCCCGGTGGTGCTGGACGGCGGCAACGCCTCCGACGACGCCGGGGACCGGCCCGGGATGCGGGCGCTGGCGGAGCTGGGGATACGGTCCCCGCTGCGGGAGTGCGGCATCGGGAAGGCCGAGGTGCGGCGTATGGCCCGGGAGGCGGGTCTCAGGGTATGGGACAAGCCTTCCTATGCTTGTCTGGCGACGCGGGTCCCGGCGGGGACGGCAGTCTCGGCGGCAGCTCTGGCGCGAGTGGAACGAGGTGAGACAGCGCTGATGGCTTTGGGATTCTCCGACCTCCGCCTGCGGCTGAGAGGAGAGGACGGGCTGCTCCAGGTCAGAGAGGAACAGCTGGAGATGGCCCGGAGGCTGCTGCCGGAGATCCGGGAGCGTCTGGCGGGAGACTTCCGGACGGTCTGGCTGGATGAAGCGCCGAGAGAGAGCCGGGAGACATGACGGATATGGGAAGAGCGGTCCGGTGGAGTCACCGGGCCGCTCTTTTAAGGTTTATGGCGGGGAGCTGGGGGATCAGGGTGCCGGAGGCGCCCAGAAGCAGGAACAGGCCCGCGTGACAGCGGACGGTCAGAAACAGGGCGGCGGCGGTGAGGAGGAGGGCGCAGAGGAGGCCGGTGCGGCGGCTCACGGCGTCCGCCGTCAGGGGCTCCCAGAGCCAGCTCACCAGAAGGTGCAGGGCGCGGCCGCCGTCCAGGGCGGGGATGGGCAGGAGGTTGAAGCAGCCCAGGACCAGGTTGGAGCCCGCCGCCGTGAAATGGCCCGTCAGCCGTGCCAGGAGAAGGGCCAGGGCCAGGTTGACCGCCGGGCCCGCCAGAGTGCAGGCGATTTCGCGGGGATAGGACAGGCGGCGGGTATCGGCCCGGATCTCCGCGCCGAAGGCGTTCAGCCGCAGGCGCTCCACCCGCGCTCCCGCCAGCCGCAGGGCCGAGAGATGCCCCAGCTCGTGACACGCCGCCGCCAGAAGCACCGGCGGCAGCGCCGGACCGGCTCCCCCCAGCAGGGCCAGGACGATGAGGGCTGCGAACCCCCAGCCCAGTTCCAGCCTACCCCACTTCCACATAGTAAATGGGGTTCAGATACAGGGCTCCGTCGTGGAGTTCGAAATGAAGGTGGGGGCCGGTGACCAGGCCGGTATCCCCCACCTCGGCTATTTTCTCCCCCATGGCGACGCTCCCGGAGGAGGCGGTGATCCGGCTGCAGTGGGCGTACAGGGTGATATAGCCGCCCTCGTGCTGGAGCATGATATAGTTGCCCAGGGTGCTGCTCTCCCCGGAGGCGTAGACCTCCCCGGCGGCGAAGGCCAGCACGTCCGTGCCGGTATTGGCCGCCAGGTCAACGCCGTAGTGGAATTTGCTGCCCCCCTCCACCGGATGCTCCCGCCAGCCAAAGGTGGAGGTAAGATGGCCCAGGACCGGGGTGCAGTGGGGAAAGCCCAGGTTGCGCTGCTCCAGGCTGGCGTTCTCCGGCATGGCGGCCATGGTGTAGAGATGGAATGCCTCCGCCGTGGCGGTGTCGTCCTCCTCGGGAGGAGGCTCCAGGGCCTCGGGGGGCTGTGATCCGCCTCCGTCCCCCGCCGGGTGGGCGATGGAGCCGGAGGCGCTTTCGGGCGAGATCAGCAGCTCCCGCATCACCGCCTTGTCCGCCTCCGGCAGCTCCAGGTCTCCGAAGCGGAGAATGCGTGTGTCCGGACCGGAGGGGCCGGCGGCGGTATTGCTTGCGGGCCGGGAGTCCTCCTCCGGCCGGGCCTCCGGAACGGGACCGTCCTCCGGGGCGGGGTCGTGCTGCTGCTCCAGATCGGGGTCGGGGTTAAAGACGGCGGTGTAGGCCTCCTGCAGGGAGTCGCCTACGGAACGCTCGCCGCTGACGGCCCGGCCTACGGCGGCGAAGGCCTCCCGGAAATCCGCGTCCCGGCCGATGAGCTGCCGGGCGGAGCCCGCCAGGCGCTCCACCGCCTCGGGAAACAGCAGCTTCGCCGCTACCAGCAGGACGAAAATCACGCCGCAGACGATCAGCCGGACCGGCGTCTGGTTCTCCGCGCCGCCCCGGCGGCGGCTTCTGGTCCGGCGCAGCTGCTGGGCGCGGCGGCGCTGGGCATTGGCTGATGACAATGGTATCCCCCCTTTTTGACGCTAGTTTATGCGAAAAAATGGAGGGATATGCCTGCGCGGCGGCGCGGCAGGAACAGGATTGTAATATGATGGTATATTTGCTATACTGAGATAAAAGCATATAAGGAGATGATCGTGATGCTGCTTGCACGCAAAACGCCGGAGGAACTGGATATCTCGAAGCTCCTAGCGATCTACCGCTCGGACTCCCTGGAGAACTGCCGGAGCATGTATCCGGAGGAGCCCACCGTGGAGGCTGCACTGGCCCGCTATGAAGCGGGGTACGCGGCGTTCATGCGAAGTGAGTTTTTTGCCCGGCCGGGACGGCTGTGGATGGTGGAGACGGAGGACGGCCTCTGGGCCAGCGCCCTGCGGCTGCTGCCTTTTGAGGAGGCGAACACTTGGAAGCTTGAGGCCCTGGCGACCCATCCGGACCACCTAAGGCGCGGGTATGCCGCCCGGCTGCTGGCGGATACGATCCGATATCTGGAAGAACACTATGGGGTGGCTGCGCTGCTCTCCAGCGTGGGGAAGAGCAACACAGCCTCTCTGCAAACCCATCTGCGCGCCGGCTTTGTCTGGGAGGGAGAAGCCCAACTGGAGGACGGCTGGCGGTATACGATGGCCTACCGCTCACCCCAGGGGGACAGGTCTGCCGGAACCGGCGCGTCCAGCGTCAGGCTGTCCGGTGTGACCAGACAGTCATAGGCGTATACGTCCACCCCGTTTCCGGCGGCCTCCCGCAGGGCCGCGCCGAAGGCGGGGTGGGTGGCGTCGTTGGGCCGGAACCGGGTGGGCCCTTTCATCTGAATGACAAAGAAGACTGCCGCGCGGTGGCCCTGTTCCACCGCCCGCTGGAGGCCCCGAAGGTGCTTCACACCCCGCTCCGTAGGCGCGTCGGGGAAACGAACCTCGCCGTCCTCCTCCAGGGTCACGCCCTTGACCTCTACGAAGATTTTTCCTTGGGCGTCTTCTAAAAGGAAGTCGAAGCGGGAATCCTCCCAGGTGAACTCAGGCCGGATGGCGGTGAGGTCCGGCAGGAAGTTCCCCGCTGCCGCCCATTCGCCGAAGACCTTGTTGGGGGCCTGGGCGTCCATATTGATGAGCAGGCTCCCCTTCTCCACGGCGACAAGGTCGTACTTCGTCTTCCGGGCCGGGTTGGCGGAGGACTCCAGGTAAACGGCGGCGCCGGGGACCAGAAGCTCCCGGCAGCGGCCCGTGTTCTTCACGTGGCACACCTCCGTGCGCCCGTTCAGGTCCACATGGGCGATGAAGCGGTTGGGGCGGGCGAGGAACCGGGCCCGCTGGATGGCTTGATAACGCATATGCGCTCTCCTTCCGCTGGGAAGATTGTAACGGTATCATACCACAGCGGGAGTGAAAAGGAAAGTGCCTGTCTGGCTCGAAAACTTGTCGGAAATGTGCAGGGAAAGGTATTGAAATTTTCCGGAAAGTTTGCTATACTAAAAACAATTTCGCGCGCGTGAAAATTGTCAGGATTTTCACGAGGAAAGAGGCGGCCCGCTGTCCGGCGGACTGCCAACATTTGTGAGAAGGAGGAACCACCTGATGCCTGAACCGTCAATTCCGTTCGTCATTCTGATGGGTGTAGGAGTCGTCTTTATCGGCCTGATCTGCATCATTCTCCTCTGTATGGCCATGAGCGCCATCTGCAGATCCATGGGAGACAAGACGCCCGCTCCGGCGCCGGCTGCCGCGGCCCCTGCCGCCCCCGCCGCTCCCGCCGGGAACATCCCCAACCGCCAGGCCATGGTCGCGGCGATTGCCGTCGCCGTCGCGGAGGAAATGGGGACCGATCCCGCCGGTATCCGTATCCTGTCCATTAAACAACTTTAATTGAGAAGAGAGGAAAAGAGTCATGAAAAAGTACAAGGTAAATGTGAACGGCACCGTTTATGAGGTCACTGTCGAGGCCATGGACGGCGCTGCCCCCGTAGCTGCGGCTCCCGCCGCCGCTCCCGCTCCTGCCGCCGCCGCTCCCGCAGGCGGCGAGAAGGTCTCCGCCCCCATGCCCGGCACCATCCTGGACGTGCGCGTCAGCAACGGCCAGACCGTGAAGAAGGGCGACATCCTCTTTATTCTCGAGGCCATGAAGATGGAGAACGAGATTATGGCGCCCTGCGGCGGCACCATTGCTTCCGTCAGCGTCACCAAGGGCGCGGCGGTGGATTCCGGCGCTCTGCTGTGCGTGATCGGCTAAGGCCGGGACGCTGGGAGGAATATTAAATGGAAGCTATCATGAATTTCATTCAGGCGACCGGCTTCTATCAGATCGCCACGGGGGACTGGAAGGTCTTGATTATGATGGTCATCGCCTTCGTCCTGCTATACCTGGCGATTGTGAAGAAGTTCGAGCCCCTGCTGCTGCTGCCGATTGCCTTCGGTATGCTCATCACCAACCTGCCCGGCGCGGAGATGTATCATGAGATTCTCTTTGCCGGCGGACACGTCAACTGGGAGATCTTCGGCGGTCATCCCATTGACCAGGCGTTTATTGACAAATTGAATGACTTGAGGGTATCCCCCGATGTCATCAATACGGTGCAGATGGGACAGACCATCTCCGTGGGCCTGCTTGACATACTGTATCTGGGCGTCAAGCTGGGCATCTACCCCTGCCTCATCTTCATGGGCGTGGGCGCGGGCACCGACTTCGGTCCCCTGATCGCCAACCCCAAGACCCTGCTGCTGGGCGCGGCCGCCCAGCTGGGTATCTTCATGACCTACGCGGGCTGCCGCCTGTCCGGCATGATCCCGGGCTTTGACGGATTCACCTCCGCAGAGGCCGGCTCCATCGGCATCATCGGCGGTGCGGACGGCCCCACGGCCATCTTTGTCACCAGCCGTCTGGCTCCTCACCTGCTGGGGCCCATCGCCGTTGCGGCATACAGCTACATGGCCCTGGTGCCGGTCATTCAGCCCCCCATCATGCGGGCGCTGACCAGCGAGGCGGAGCGGAAGATCGTGATGCGCCCCCTGCGTCAGGTTTCCAAGCGTGAGAAAATCCTGTTCCCCATTGTCGTTACCGTGTTCGTGGCCCTGCTGGTGCCCTCCGCCGGTCCTCTGATCGCCTGCCTGATGCTGGGCAACCTGTTTAAGGAGTCCGGCGTGGTGGAGCGTCTGAACAAGACCGCCCAGAACGAGCTGATGAATATCGTCACCATCTTCCTGGGCATCTCCGTGGGCGCTACCGCTACCGCCACCACCTTCCTGTCCTTCCAGACCATCGCCATCATGCTCATGGGCGTTGTGGCCTTTGGATTCGGTACGGCGGGCGGCGTGCTGCTGGCCAAGTTCATGAACCTGTTCCTCAAGGAGAAGATCAATCCCCTTATCGGCTCCGCCGGTGTGTCTGCGGTGCCTATGGCGGCCCGCGTGTCTCAGGTGGAGGGTCAGAAGGCCAACCCGGCCAACTTCCTGCTGATGCACGCTATGGGACCCAACGTCGCCGGCGTGATTGGTTCCGCCATCGCCGCCGGTGTGCTGATGGCGCTGTTCGGTTAATGGTTCTCTGCGCCGCTGCGCGGCGCATGGCAAGTTGTTTCGTTTCGGAGGCCCGGGGCTTACGCAGCCCCGGACTCCGCGCCTACTTTTGCCCCGCGGCAAAAGTAGGCAAAAACGCGCCAGAACCATATGGTTCTGGACTCCTTTTACGGGGGAGCAAAGGGCTGTGCGGCGGGGTTTCTGGTTAGGCGAAGCCTCCGAATTTCCCGTCCTTCTTCAGCCGCTCTGGTACTTGTAGGACTCCGGCTGCCGCCCTTTCAAAGAGAGACTGCCTGCAAGTGGCACCTGTTCTAACGAACCAGCCAGCAAACTTGCACCCCGGCGAGCCCGCCCCGCTAAAACGGTAGGGGCCAGCAGTTACCACGCCGAAATAGCCGCAGAAGACTGGCAGAGCGGATGGTAGTAAGTTTAGACCAAACTGTCTGTGCCTCGGGCGCAAACCAATAACCCCCGTAATGAAGGAGGATTCTTAAGGAACGTAGTTCCTTAAGCGACCTTTTGCTTCTTTTCGTTCGAACGAAAAGAAGGTCCCCGCCCCTGGTGGGGCGGAAAAAGCCTCCGCCGCCGTGAAACGGCGGCATAAGAAAGGAGCAATTCAATGGAAACAATGGAATTTCTGTCCAAGAAACCCCTCTTAATTACTGATACCATCCTCCGTGATGCCCATCAGTCCCAGGCCGCTACCCGCATGACCATCGAGGACATGCTCCCCGCCTGTGAGATTCTGGACTCCATCGGCTACTACTCCCTGGAGTGCTGGGGCGGCGCTACCTTCGATGTGTGCATGCGCTTCCTCAACGAGGATCCCTGGGAGCGTCTGCGCACCCTGCGCAAGCACCTGCCCAACACCAAGCTGCAGATGCTCTTCCGCGGCCAGAACATCCTGGGCTACAAGCACTATGCCGACGACGTGGTGGATGCCTTCTGCCGCAAGTCCATTGAGAACGGCATCGACATCATCCGTATCTTCGATGCCCTCAACGATGTGCGCAACCTGGAGCAGGCCATCAAGTCTACCAAGAAGTATGGCGGCACCGTGGAGGCCACCCTGTCCTACACCATCTCCCCCATCCACAACGAGGACTACTTCGTGAAGATGGCCAAGGAGCTGGAGCAGATGGGCGCGGACACCCTGTGCATCAAGGACATGGCCAACCTGCTGCTGCCCATGGACGCTTACTCTCTGGTCAAGCGGCTCAAGGAGAGCGTCAAGATGCCCATCCATCTGCACACCCACAACACCACCGGTACCGGCGACATGGTGTACCTCATGGCCGCCTACGCCGGCGTGGATATCGTGGATACCGCTCTGAGCCCCCTGGCCAACGGTACCGCCCAGCCCTCCACCGAGTCCCTGGTGGCAACCCTCCAGGGCACCGTCCGGGATACCGGTCTGGATCTGAACAAGATGAGCGACGCCGCCGTCCACTTCCGGAAGGTGGCCCAGCGCCTGAAGGACACCGGCTCTCTGGACCCCAAGGTGCTGAATGTGGATACCAATACCCTGCTCTATCAGGTGCCCGGCGGTATGCTGTCCAACCTTATCAGCCAGCTGAAGCAGGCCGGTAAGGAGGATAAGTATTACGACGTGCTGGCGGAGATTCCCCGCGTCCGTGAGGACTACGGCTATCCCCCGCTGGTGACCCCCTCCTCTCAGATCGTGGGCACCCAGGCCGTGATGAACGTCATCATGGGCGAGCGCTACAAGACCTTCACCAAGGAGTCCCGGGCCGTCCTGAAGGGCGAGTACGGCGCTCTGCCCGGCAAGGTCAACGAGAAGGTCCGGGAGAAGGCCGGCATCAAGGAGGACGAGGTCATCACCTGCCGCCCCGCCGACCAGCTGGAGCCCGAGCTGGAGAAGTACAAGGCTGAGTTCAAGGACCTGGCCAAGAGCGAGGAGG
>JAAZZJ010000115.1 GCA_014237695.1 Oscillospiraceae bacterium
CCGCCTGCAAAAATCCGCCTTGATTGGCGAAAAAATCTCTCGCCTTTGGGCATTCTGCCATTTATCAAACAAGGCCTAGGCCGAGCGGCTATGCCGTGCTGGGGGCCCGCCTGACGGAATTTTCTTCGCATTTGAAAAATTTCCCCCAAAAACCGGGCGCAACCGACCATAGTTGCGCCCGGTTGGTTGATTTTCAGCCCGGATACCGGTATCCTCGAAGCAAATCACACCAAGGAGGACCACCATATGACCTATGGAAAACGTATCAGGCAGGCCCGGGAGAACCTGCGCCTTACCCAGGAGCAGCTGGCCGAACAGCTGGACGTCTCACGGCAGGCCGTCAGCAAATGGGAGGCCGATCTCTCCCGGCCCACCCGGGAGAAGCTGGACAGGCTCTCGGAAATTCTGGACATCCCATCGGAGGCCTGGGCGGAAATCGATGCGGAGCTGGCGGCCGCAAACCGGCCTCCGGATACCTCCCGGCCCTGGAAGATCGCCGCGGCGGCGCTGGCGGCGGTTTGCGCGGTGCTGGCCGTCTGCCTGGCCGCTGCCCTCTGGCCGAAGGAGGTCTCTGTGCCGGAGGACCCGCCGCCCGACCAGGAGGATGTTCAGATTGTTCCCCTGCCGGAGGAGGACCCCGCCGTCCCCGAAGATCCCTCTGAAATGTTCCCCAACACCCTGCCCCTTTTTGTCAGCCGGGACTTTGACTTCGGCGACCAGCCCCTTGGGGAGTACGACCCGGCGCTGGTGCCCTTTCTGGATGATGAGACCGAATTGCAGGAAAACGAACTGGCAGGCTTCATGTTCGGAGACACCGCAAACCACGGACCGGGGGATGCACGGTGCCATCTGAGCATCGTCAAAGCCAACACCCGCACAGACGAGCGGAACACGGCCTATTCCGATGTATATCTTCTCTATGCCATCCCGGATGAAAACGGAGATTTGGAGTATCAGATATTGTTCCGCATGGCGGAGGAAAATCACTATGTCAACACCGATCCTAACGCCGTAACAGTGGAGCCCTTCTTTAATGTGCTGGGTCATGACGGCTTCAAAGTCCTGATAACTGTGGGCGCTTCCGGCAGATGGGGCTTTTATCTCACCCAGCGCCCCGACGGCACGCCCGCCATGATGACCAACACCACCGGTACCTCTCTGGAGGCGGACGTAGACGAAGACGGCGTGCTGGAGATCGTCGATATGTGGAAGAACGACCCCACATGGGAAATCACCGACACAACGGAAGGGGAGGAGGGCGCTTTCTGCTATACCCTTTCCAAACGAAACGAGGACTTCCCCGGCGCTTTGAGCCTTGCCTTTTCCCCAGAAAAGGGCGGCTTCATTGTGGCCGGAGCTGAGAATCCGGTCCTGGCCCGCTATATCCTCCGGGATAGTGCCATGGTCCGCGTCCCCTGGACGGATTTTTCCCCCCTGGACTACCCGGATGTGGTGGGGACAGAGATCACCTTTGTGACAGACTATGACGGTGTAGGGATCTTGACGGACGGGATCGGTCCGGACGAGCTGCTGCCTTACACGGACACCGCCCTCATCACCCACCGCCAGCAGGCCTATCTGGCCTTGCAGGAGCTGTATAACATGACGGGGCTGAAGGTAGACGAGTGCTACTGCACCGCCAACGAGTACGGCGTACTTTTCTCCCTCCTGCCGGACGGATTCAACCAGCGGAGTTTCTTCTCCATGGATTTCAATGCCCGCTACGGCAATGCGGACAACATCCCCAGCCTCAACATCAGCTGGAAGGAACTGGACTGCGGCTGGTCCCCCCTATCCCTGGAGCAGTCCGTCCGCCCGGAAAGCTGGGTGGAGGGCGAGGCGGAGACCGCACGGTGGTACTATGACCGGATGCAGCTTTTCAGCACCGGGGAGACCTCCTACGTCAACGGCGGCGAACTCTGGCTGGAAAATGGGGACTTGTATCTGTACTTCATGGAAGAAACCGAATACGGCGCTATTTTGACCGGCCTCAACGGCCCCTACCCGGACGGAGAGGTCAACCACTGAAAAACCCGCGGGGCCTCCGGCGCGGCAAGCCGGAGGCCTTGACAGGCTGTGGGAAAAATGATAAGATTTCAGGGAAAACAAGGCAGGACCGGTCTTTTCCGGCGTCCTCAGAGCCTGTTGGGGTATCTCAGCGCGGGGAGAGATATCCGGCAGGCGCGCGGGAGGCCGGGCGGACCGGATGTGCAGAAGGAGCGCGGCATGGCGATTTCGACAGCCATTATCAAATTTACCAATAAAATCTTTCCCAAGGTGGTCCACCCCTTCAACCTCCAGAACCAGGGGACCGAGACCTACGCTCAGTGGCAGTACCGGAAGGGCGGAGACACCATCCGGTTTTTCCTGGAGGCCCGGACGGCGGAGGAAATGTTCCGGGGCAGGCAGGTGCTGGACATGGGCTGCGGCGCGGCGGGCAAAAGCCTGTACTACTGCTCCCTGGGGGCGGAGAAGGTCACCGGCGTGGAGATCGTCGCTCACTACGAGCAGGAGGCCAACGCCCTGGCGGAGGAGCTGGGCTTCGCGGACCGCTTCCAGTTTGTGTGCGCCTCCGCCTTCGAGCTGCCTTTCCCGGACAATTCCTTTGATACCATCATCATGAACGACTTCATGGAGCATGTCTCCGACCCCGCCCGGACCCTGAAGGAGGCCCTGCGCCTCATCCGGCCCACGGGAGCCATCTATATCAACTTCCCCCCCTACTACCACCCCACCGGGGCACACCTCAGCGACGTCATCAACATGCCCTGGGTCCACCTGTTCTTTACGGAGAACATGCTGGTAAAGGCATACAAGGAGCTGGTAAAGGGCCTCCCCGACGAGAAGGAACGGCTGGAGCTGCGCCTCTCCCGGGATGAAAACGGCCGGGAGTATTTCGGGTATATCAATAAGATGACTCTGAAAAAGTTTAAGAAGATCCTGGCCCGGCTGGACATCCGCCCGGTCTACTACCGGGAGGTGCCCCTGCGCAGCTGGATGGCCCCCCTGGCGAAGATCCCGGGGATCAAGGAGATGTTCGTCAAGATGGGCGTGTGCATCATCCAGAAGCAGTAGACAGGCGCACAACCGGGGCGCAGAGCGAAGCGAAACCCTTCTCAAAAAAGTGGCGCAGGCACTTTTTTGACACGCAAAAGCTGGCGCAGCTCGACGCTGCGCCAGCTCTTGTTTTGCTATAAGACGGCTCTTACCGGTTCCCGCGCTCCGCGCAGGCATCCATAGCCAGCTTGACGGCCCCCATGACTCCCTGGTTGTCCCCCAGGCTGATGGGAACAATATAGTTGTCCAGGTCATCCAGGCCCTTGCCCTGGAGGTAGCCGTGGAGCTGCCGGTGTACCTCCCGGCGCACCAGGGGGAGCATCTGGGGCTGGTGCATCACGCCGCCCCCCAGGATGATCCGCTCCGGCGAGAGGACCATGATATAATCGCATACCGCCTGGGCGATATAGTAGGATTCCAGCTCCCACACCGCGTCACAGTCCGCCAGCTCCTGCGCCTTCCGGCCCCAGCGGCGCTCAATGGCGGGACCGCTGGCAAGGCCCTCCAGACAGTTGGCGTGGTAGGGGCACACCCCCTGCTCCAGGGGATCGTCGGGCCGGCGGTCCATAAAGATATGTCCCGCCTCCGGGTGCATCATGCCGTGATGGGGCCTGCCGTTAATAATCACGCCCATGCCCACGCCGGTGCCCACCGTAATATACACACTGGTGGACACATCGCGGGTACAGCCCCATACCGCCTCTCCCAGGGCGGCAGCGTTTACGTCGGTGTCAAAGCCCACGGGAATGCCCAGGGCCTGCTCAAAGCGCTGGACAATGGGGAAATTGCGCCAGCTCAGCTTGGGCGTGGATAAAATCGAGCCATAGGTGGGAGAGCCCCGGTCCAGATCCACGGGACCAAAGCAGCCGATTCCTATGGCGGCAAGATTCTTCCCCTGGAAAAACGCCAGCATTTCCGGCATGGTGTTCTCCGGGGTCCGGGTGGGCAGACTGATCCGCTCCAGAATTTTTCCGTCCTCGCTGCCGACCGCGCAGACCATCTTGGTGCCGCCGGCCTCCAGAGCGCCAAAGCAGGGCATATCATCAACTCCTTTTTTCTGAATCCATCAGGAATGGATTTGATAGAATAAAAGTAGCATGGCCGGAAAGGAAGCTCAACTGCATAATTGAAACTTTCTGGTATAAAACTGAAATATTACGACTTTTTAATACTATATTTCATCTGATAAATACTTGCGGGGCAGGGACCGGGGGAAGGATAATACAAGAGCATGAATGACATGCTGCGCAGGCGGACCTTCCTTCCGGGCGGGTCCGCCTGTTTCGCTGAGGAGGTGAATCCCGCGAAATACCGTTTGATGATCGCGGACCCCGACCGGGGTGTCCGCGAGACCATTCCCTATCTGCTGGATTGGAGCCAGTACGGTGTCTCCGGCATTCAGACGGCCGGCTCGTATGAGGAGGCGGTGAGCCGGGCTGTAGACTTTCAGCCCCACATTGCCCTGATAGAGCTGGAGCTGGGGGAGCGGTGGGGCTACGAGCTGGTGAAGTACCTGCGGGAGGCCGGGGCCGAAACTGTATTCTGCACCATGGGCGTCCGGGAGGACTTCCAATGGATCCATGAATCCATGCGGGCCGGCGCCCGGGACTACCTGCTCAAGCCCATCAACACCCAGGAGCTGCGGTCCTTTATGGAGCGGGCCATCCTTCAGGAGCTGGGGGGCGCCCTGCCGGAGCGGCCGGCGGCCCAGACAGGGGTGGACCCGGTACTCCGCACGGAATACGGAAAGCTCTCCCGGATCACCAACAAGATCATCCTGATTGTCAAGAGCAACTACCGCCGGGGACTGTCCCTGACCAGCATCGCGGAGACGCTGAATATGAGCAGCAAGTACATCGGGCGTGTTTTTCTTCAGGACACCGGGATGAAATTTTCCGCCTATCTCACCGCCTACCGGATGATTCAGGCCAAGCGGCTCATTGAGAATTCCCAGGAGAAAATATCCGTGGTGGCCAGCATGGTGGGCTACAGCCAGCTGAACAATTTCTACGTCCATTTCAAGAACTATTTCCGCGTTTCTCCCGGCGCGCTGCGGGACTACGGCGGCGCGTACCCGGAAGAACCCTCCTGGGGCCTGCAAATCGAGGACGCCGGAGCCCTGGCCGAGGAGGCGGAGGGATTAAAATGAAAGAAGGAACGGAAAACGTGATGAAAAAGCGGTTGTATTGGGCGGGCGCCGCCCTGGCGCTGTCCCTGCTCCTGACGGGCTGCGGGATGGAGCTTTCGGACCCCGCGGACGGCGTGGACAATGCCCCGGGGCTCTGCACGGAGGACAGCGGTCCGGCCCTTGACGCCGTTGTCGGGACGGACGGCCTCGATACCGCCGGAGACGAGGAGGACGGCACGGCAGATACCCTCCCCGCCGCCCCGGAGGAGGACCCCGGTACTTCCGGCGAGGGAGGACTGCTCTATGAGGACCTTCTTCCCAGTCTGGACGAGGACGGCACCTACAACAGCGCTGGGGACGTGTCCCTGTATCTGTATACCTACGGCCACCTGCCGGAGAACTATATTACCAAGAGCGAGGCCCGGGACCTGGGCTGGTCCGGGGGCTCGGTGGAAAAATATGCCCCCGGCCATGCCATCGGCGGGGACAAGTTCGGCAACCGGGAGGGTGTGCTGCCCGACGGTACCTACCATGAGTGCGACATCGACACCATCGGCCAGGACAGCCGTGGGGCCAAGCGGCTGGTTTACGCCGACGACGGACGGATCTACTACACCGAGGACCACTACGAGACCTTTACCCTGCTGTACGGGGAGGAATAGAGATGGAGACCATCGTCATTGACGGCAGTCAGATGTCCGGCCGCCAGGCGGCCCACCAGCATCTGGCAGAGCGCCTGTCCTTCCCCGGCTACTACGGGCGGAACCTGGACGCCCTGTACGACCTGCTCTCCGAGCGGGAAGGCCCCACCCGTCTGCTGGTGCGCCGCCGGGCGGCTCTGTTGGACGGGCTGGGGGAATACGGCGGCGCACTGTGCCGGACCCTGGAGGATGCCGGACGGGCCAATCCGGGGCTGGAGGTCGTATTTTCGGAGGACTGACATATACCAAAATGGGATATTCAAAATATACCATAGTGGGATAATAATGTCAAGGGTGATTTTAGTGAGACTCAAGGAGCTGCGAAAGGCACGGCGCATTACACAGCTGAAACTGGCAATGGACCTGAACTTGACGCAGAACACCGTCAGCCGGTACGAGACCGGCGAGCGTGAGCCGGGGATCGCGGAGCTGGTGCGGATTGCGGACTACTTTCACATTTCCGTGGACTACCTGCTGGAGCGGACCGACAATCCAGAGATGAATCTGTAGCAGAGAGAGCGCGCCGGCGGCGCGCTCTCTCTGTGTCAAAAAAGTAACTGCGCCACTTTTTTGAGTGAAGGGCCGTCAAAGGTTGCCTTATAGCAATCATCAGAATTCCTGGCAAAAGCTCGGGGGTACAAAGGGCGCAGGGCCGCGTTGTTGTCCTTGGCGGGCGTCAGCCCGCCTGCGTCCTCTGCCTTGCCCTGCGTCCTTTGTCCTCCCCTCCTTTTTTGTCATGAATTCTGAAGCTTGCTATAGAACCTGTATTCATAACCGCAGCACGCCGCCGGGGCGGGCTCCGGGGGCCCGCATTTTACAGGAAAAAACGATTGCCAACGGCGGGCACATATGGTAAGATAAGGAAAAGATTTTTTGCGTGTGCAGGAATCTTATTTTTGTGAGAGAGGGTGAACTGATTGGCAGGACAGATCCACAATATGATTCAGACCGTGATTACACAAAAGGCCAAGGGGAACGTTGTTATTGCAAACTCCATACGGACCAAGATGTACTTAAAGGGAATCGCCGTGGATAAGTTTACAGCGATATCTCCCGATGATCCGGCTACCATGCAGAAGGTCCGGGAAATTGCCAGAGAGTTTGGCGTTATCGTTTGACGTATCTGAAAATTTATAGTAAAGGCGGGATAAACATTGGCAATTAAAACACTTTCCATCAAGGGAACGGACAGCCGGGACGTGGCCCGGCAGGCCAGGGAGGCCCTGGCGGAGTTTCAGCCGAAGCTGCTGCTGTTCTTTGCCTCCAGCACCTACGAAAGCCCGGAGGCTGCTCTGAAGGAAGCCTTTCCCGGCACCGAAATCATCGGCTCCTCCTCTCACAGCGAGTATTGCAACGACAGCTATACCAGCGGCTCCGTGAGCATCATGGCCATGGATACCGGCAGCGTTGAGGACGTCTGCGTGCGGGTTGTGGAGAACATCGGCGCCGAGCCGGACCTGCGGGAGGTCCTGGACGGGATGCACGGCTATTTCGGCGGCGTGGAAGAGATCCTCGCAAACTACGAGCGCTATGTGGGCGTGGTTCTGTTTGAATCCAGCGCGAAGGCGGAGGAGATCTTCATGGACCGTCTGGGCACGGTAACCGACCTCCTCTTTGTGGGCGGCTCCTCCTCCGCGGCGGACGCCGGTCAGTCCCTGGTCTATGCCAACGGCCAGAGCTACAGCGGCGCGGCGGTGCTGGCCATTCTGAAGACGGTCAACGGCTACGACGTGCTGACTCAGCCCGACATGGTGCGGCACCAGATCGGATTCGTTTCTGCGAACACCGCGCTTTACGACCGCATGACGGCTTGG